>DOEZ01000138.1 GCA_003532715.1 Planctomycetaceae bacterium | reverse complement strand
TACAAGGTCCTCTGGTTCTATTGGGACGGCAAACCGCTGCTGCTGTACAACGGCACGCCGAGCGTCGATGCCAACGGCCAGGTCTTGCATCATCCCAACCCACACTACGATCCGAAAGCCAAGACCGACACGAACCACCCGCATTATGGCGACCCCGTCTACACCGAGAGTTTCTACACGGATTACACGCAGGAGGTGAAGAAGTTCTTCACGCTCAGAACCATGTGGTGGGGATACCACACGTGGGCCGGCAAGCGATTCATCGGCACCGAAGACAACTGGAGTTTTGGGTATGACCTGGGTGACGACCGGGTCAAGGCGATGAAACCGGACGACCTCGTTTCGAGGCACAACGGCATCAAAGAGGAAGCGGCAGTCACACCGGCCCAGCATCCATCGAGCCTGATCGGAAAATCCTGGAGCCGAGAACGCGGCGAACCGCAATTGAACGAATTCGATCTGCCATTCCCCACTCACGTGCCGTGGCTGGGCAAAACGGTGGAACACCCTGAGGGCTACGGGATCTATTTCCAACAGCGGTGGGACGAGGCGATCCAGGCCAATCCGCAGTTTCTGTATATCAACGACTGGAACGAATGGACGGCCGGCAAGAACGACCCGGGTGAAGGGCACGCTTTCCCGTTCATGCGGCGTAATAGCGGTTACTTCTTTGTAGACCAATATAACTCCGAGTTCAGTCGGTCTATTCAGCCGATGAAAGGCGGGTACAGCGACAACTACTACATGCAAATGGTCCAGAACATTCGCCGTTACAAGGGAGTTCGCCCGATCCCGGTGCTCCGCGGACTGCATTCGGCGAGCATCGACGGCGATTTCGCGGATTGGGTGGGCGTCAACGTCGAGTACCGCGATACGATCGGCGACACGATCCACCGCGACTACCCGGGCTACGGCGGTCTGCATTACAAGGACGACTCGGGCCGCAACGACATCGTTGCCTGTAGAGTCGCCGTGGACAACGATCGCGTCTGCTTCTACGCCGAGACGAACACACCGCTCACGCCACACAACAGCCATAGCTGGATGCTCCTGCTGATCGATGCCGACCAAGACCATAACACCGGATGGCACGGCTATGACTATCTCGTGAACAAGAAGATCCACGACGGAAGAACCACGACGCTGATGCGGTACGATTCGACTTTCCCGGGCAATCCGTGGGTCGAACAGGCGCAGTTGCGATATCGTTACTCGGGCAACAAGTTGGAACTCGCAATACCTCGTCGGCTTATCGGCTTGCGGGGCAACGCACTAAGTTTCGATTTTCACTGGTGCGACAATCCGGCGAACCTAAAGGATCCGGTTTCGCTGCGAGGCAGCGGTGACAGTGCCCCGAACGGACGCTTCAACTATCGCTGTATCTGGAAGAAATGATCCATTATAGGACCAGGTGATGACGGACTGGACAGGTGAGAGGATTAGCCGCTTTTGAGGAGTAATGGTTTCTATTTTTCTTCTGGGTGGAGGGCTTGGCGGATTTTGCCGCGGACACTCTGGACAGTGGGCGACAGGGTCCAAAACAACGCCCTCCCGAAACCTGGACAGTGACCGAGGTTGAGGAGAAAACAAAGGCCGTGGCTTGCCACCTTCCCCTGGGTGACACGTCAACGAATAGCGCATGCAGTCCACGCACTGAACATGGCGGCAGAAGAGTATTCCGAAAAAGCCCTTGAGGAGGTAGGACAAGCCGTCGACTTGGATCCAAAATGTGTGTTAGCCATTGCGACAATGGTTCATGCCCTGGAAGAAGCAGAACGGACGACCGGACTGTGTCTCGGTGATCCGCACTGGAACGAAGCGCGACGCAGCAACCGAAGGCCGCGAGCGACGGCGAAGTACGTTTCGCACCGTCGCTTCCGGAGTTATTCCCGACCCACCGGCTCGAAGAGCTCTGGGTTCGGGGGACCGCTTCGGCTTTCGGGCTATTGCCCGGGTCGTGCCCAAAATTCGCTTCCACCGATAGAAGCTCGACTCCGAGATCCCTTCCTCGCGGCAGAACGTCGCGATGCTCAACCCGCCGCGGGCGTGCCGCTCGAACACGGCCCGCCAGTACGGCCGCTTCTCCTCGTTTTCCTTTTGGCCATGACCATTCCTCCGGGACATCGTGCTCAAGCACCATGCCCGTCAGTCTACCAACCGCCGCAAGGATGTCGTTCAGAGGACGGTAACGACCGTGGAACGGGCGCTCCAGGAGCTTCGCCGCGACGCGTTGGCCGACTTGGGCGTCCAGATCCCCGAAGCGCTGGCCGCCGACTGTGTGCGGCTGTGGACGACACACAGAGAGTGCCTGCTACCGGAGCCGCTCCATGCCGCGTTGCCAATCGCGGAGATAGACTTCCCGCCACTTATTGACCGTCTTGGCGCCGGCGTAGTTTCCTTCGCGCAACTCGGACGCTGGATTGTCGGTCCAGTAGCGCGGGCCGCGCGTGTTGCGGACCATCGCGCCGCCCCAGTGTTCGACGGTCGGGTCGGCGGGATCGCCGCGCAGCAGGTACAGCAGTGACGGCGTATCACCCATCTTGATGTCGCTCTTCTTGGCCGCGAACAGATCGCCCAACGCGCCGTGTCCCTTGACGTGCCGGGCGACGAACTCGCGGTTGCCCAGGTCACCGTCTTGGCGTCCGCCCACGTACATGCCGCGGAACGTCGTGTCGGCGTCGATCCACCACAGGTCGGCGTGGTTGTCCAGCAGATACTGCCGAGCCGCCGGATCCTGCTGCGTGTTCCACGCCCCGATGGCGTAGACGCGAAGTTTCGGTTTGATGTCGGGCCGGTCGTGGACCGCTTGAGCCACGTCGGTGATCGAGCCCCACACGAGGACATAGAGCGGACGTGCGTCGTCGGCCATGGCCCGGGCGATGATCCACTGCGAGCCGTCGGTGGGCTTGCTAAAACCCGCGGCGGGCGCTGCATCGACAGCCCCTTGCTTGGTCATCGCCCGCAGGACTGCGGGCGGCGGATACTTGCTGTGCCGCTGCAGTCGCGGATAGTCCTTTTCGTAGGCGTCGATCACCTCCAGGAAGTCGGCCGCACGCCCTCTGCCGGGCGGCGAAGCGATCAGGCCCTCCAGGTCCAATGCATCGGCATAGACGAACAAATGAACGGCCGATTGAAAATCGTCGGGATCGGAACCGCCGATGTCGCTGGAAACAATCACGCGGCAACGGTTCCCGGCCAACACGCCGCCGGGCGGGAGCGTTACGGATGGCGCCCGATCCGGTTGGGCGGCCACGGCCAGCAATACG
>DOEZ01000084.1 GCA_003532715.1 Planctomycetaceae bacterium | reverse complement strand
CCCCCGGGATGGAGCAGCCGCGAACCGAACATCCGAGCGAAGCCACCGAGCCGGCCGCGCCGCGTGAATCGGGCCAGGAAGAGAAGGTTGAATCGAACGAACCGACACCTGTCGAGGAAATACGCGAACAGCCGCGACAGGACAATATACGGCATCGGGATCAGGAACCGAAAGAGCCGAGCCAATCAAGCGAGCCGAGCCAATCGAGCGAGCCGACAGAATCGAGCGAATCCGATCACCGCGAGCCTCGGGCGTCACGAGAACCGAGTCAAGCCGACAGCCGTGAGCAGAGTCGCCAGGACGATCCCGAGTCGGATCGTCCGAGTTCGACAACGCAACCGCCCCCGGCGCCGCGCAAGCCTCCGTTCCAGTTGCCCCGGGTGAGCACGTCGCTGGGCGGCTTCTTCAAGTTGCTTCTTTACGCGATCGTCGGCGGCGTGGCGGGGTACTTCCTGTGGAAATCGCGCGACAAGGTGGTCGCCGCGTTCCGGCAATTCCTCAAAGAGCTACGCGAGTTCTGGGCCAGCCTCTTCGGCCGTAAGACGAAGCGAGACGAGCAAACCGTCGAGGCGATGCCGCAATTGCCTCGGTTTCGGCCGTTCTCGGATTACCAGGATCCTTTCGCGTCGGGCATCGCCTCGCGGTATCCGCCCGAGGAAGTCGTGCGTTATACGTTCGAGGCGGTCGAAGCGTGGGCTCGCGAAAACGGCCTCGCGCGGCACGAAGACCAAACTCCCGGCGAGTTCGCGATTCGGATCGCCGAACAAGACGAGTCGTTGGCGACCGGCGTCCAGAATCTTGCCGGGCTGTACGCCTCCGTGGCCTACGGCCCGGGGCGAATCGAACCGAAAAGCATCACGCCGCTGGCCGCACTCTGGCAAGGGTTGAAACGGCCGGTCACCGCGAGTCGAACATCGAACCAATAACAGGAGAAACGGCGTGTCCACTCTCAAACGAGTTCTAGTAACCGGCGGGGCCGGTTTTTTGGGATCGCATCTGTGCGAACGGCTCGTCGAGCGGGGGCACGACGTCATTTGTCTCGACAACTTCTTCACGAGCCAGAAATCGAACATAGTCCATCTGCTCGACCGGACGAATTTCGAGCTGATCCGTCACGACGTCACGCAGCCGATCCTGCTTGAGGTCGACGAAATCTACAACCTGGCGTGTCCGGCCGCGCCGGGCCACTACCAATACAACCCAATCAAAACGCTCAAAACGTCGGTGCTCGGCTCGATCAACGTGCTGGGCATGGCCAAGCGGTGTCGGGCCAAGGTGCTCCAGGCGTCGACCAGCGAGGTCTACGGCGACCCCGAGGTTCATCCCCAGCCCGAAACGTATCGCGGCGCGGTCAATTCGCTCGGCCCGCGAGCCTGCTACGACGAAGGCAAGCGGGCGGCCGAGACGCTCTTCATGGATTACCACCGGATGAACGGGGTGAATATCCGAATCGCGCGAATATTCAACACCTACGGGCCGAGGATGCACCCGTTCGACGGCCGAGTCGTGTCGAACTTCATTCGTCAGGCGATGGCCGGCGAACCGATCACGATCTTCGGCGACGGCCGCCAGACTCGGTCGTTCTGCTATCGCGACGATCTGGTCGACGGGCTGGTGCGAATGATGAACGGCCCGGACGACTTCGTCGGCCCGGTCAACCTGGGCAATCCCGACGAATTCTCAATGCTCGAATTGGCCGCGCTGATCGTCGAGATGACCGGTTCTCGGTCGAAACTCGTGTGTAAACCACTTCCGGCCGACGATCCGGCACAGCGATGTCCCGACATTGCACTGGCGAAGGCGCGGCTCGGTTGGACGCCGAGCGTTTCATTGCGCGACGGTCTCGAAAAGACGATCGCCTGGTTCCGTTCGATCGACCTGGGCCACTATCGACCCCCGACGCCGAATTACTCGTAGACGCGGCGTCCCGCCGCGCTCTTCTGGATGTCGCCCGTTTTCTGGGTGCCGATGGGTCGGAAAAGGGTGAAGCGGAAAAAGCCCAACGACTTATGGTCACTTACGAATCCGGCCAAAATCCTGCACACTGCACCGAAATCACAGGCTCGTGAATAATCCGGGATTAACGCCTTCGAGAAGCAAACGACTCTACCGCCTCGCCACGATCAAGAACACCGGGAAATCCTCTTCCTTCCCGGTCGCCGTTGGTTTCCGGATACTGGTGGCCGTGGTGTCGTTGGCTCTGGTGAAGCCGACCTCGGCGAGTTGCGCTTTCAACTGCGTCCGGTCAAAGCCATTGTGGTGAACCGATCCGGCAATCTCGGGGCCATGGAATGTCCCTGGTTCCGAGTCGAGGTCGGCCAGGCACAGTACTCCATCAGGGGCGAGCATCTGGTGAAAGGCTCGCAAAACTCGATCGAGATCGGCGATGTGGTGCATCGCCATGCCCACGACGATCATGTTGTAGCGATCCGCTGGACAAGGACCGTGCTCCAGGTCGAGACGAATGGCCTTCATGTTGTCGAAGCTACCCTCGGCGATCTTCTTTCGGAGCACGTCGAGCATCCCGGCCGAATTGTCCGCCCCAGTGATGCTTCGAACGTGAGGCAGGAGGAACAGACCGAGCAGTCCGGTGCCGCAACCATAGTCGAGCACGTCCATGTCCTTGGTGGGATGGGCTTCTTCGAGAATCTTCTCGCCAATGGCCTTCGCCACGGCAATCCGCCTTGGCTGTTCGTCCCAGGTGGCGGCGGCTTCGTCGAAATGCAGTTGGGTCATGGGGTGTGTCTCTTCCGTGTCCGCGATTTCCACAGTATACCGCCCGTGGCGCTTGCGGAACAGGTCTTGCGTGCTCAAACTCGCATCAGAGATTGGCTGCCAACACGCCGTATCGTGCATTTGTCTCGTTTGCATCTCATGTTTCAATTGTCCGTGAAGTAGTCCGAGTCCAGTCTTTTCAACTCATATACGGCATCGGTAGCCACGCCGACGCCAAAGTCGATCATGAACTGCGCAAGTTGCTGGCCGTCGATCAGGATAATCTTGTTGTCGATGTTGGCCGCGAACTCTTTGGCGGTTTCGCAAAATCGTGAAGTTGTGATGAAGATGCCCTTACGGGCGCGTTTGCCCTGCAACGCGCCTGCAAACTTCTGGATTTCGGGCCGAGAAATGGGATCTTCCCATTTCTTGGCCTGAATGTAGATGATGTCCAAACCGAGGCGGTCTTCCTTGATGATACCATCGATCCCCTCGTCACCGCTTCGGCCTATAGCCTGCCCGGCGTCCTTTCTGGACCCGCCGTAACCCATCTTGACAAGCACTTCCACCACGACTTTCTCGAAACAGATGGGAGAGGCTGCTTTCAGTTGCGCGATGATCTCGCTTGCGAGGTTCTCGCGCAGTATCTGATACGCCTCTTCAAGTTGCTCCGCGGGCGTCTTGGTTTCTTGCTCCTCCCCGCCGGATGAATTCTCCTGCCGTCGATTTTCTTTGTGCTTCTCGCGTGCGGCTTCGTACTCGGGGAACTTCCGAAGGAATCGCAGGTTGATCTCCTCCGGATTCTGCTTCAGGACTTCCTGCCCCCGTTTGGTGATGCGGAAAACGCCGCGTCGGGTGTTTTCCAGAATTTCTGCCATCTTCATATGAGCGCGAGCCCAAGCAACGCGGTTGTCGATCACGCATTGTTGTCCGCTGGGAAGGAGTTCCTTCTGCTCGTCCTCCGTCAGGCCGAATTCCTGCGCGAGAGCATCGAGCGCTTCCCTGTTTGTGTGCTCTCTGCCGTCCGCACAGAACTTCAGGAGGGGAAGCATGATGCTCTGGAAATCAGGTATGGCCATGTTTCTCCATCCTTTCTTCGATGCGAACTTGTTCTTCTACAGAAATCTGCCTTACCCGAACCGCCCAGAGGCAGATTACCACAACCTTCGGACGTTGTCGAGCAGTGCTGAGCGAGCGGCGCCCTCGAAGGCGAAAACGGAGCTTGGCTGGGCATGCATACCCACGGAGAATCGGGTGTTATCCAGATCTGGATAAACCGGAAGCCGAATAGGGCGGAACGCGATGGCCGATCGCGCGAGGTATCCGCCTTCGCCTGTCTACGAGCCAAAACGCACAAAGCCCGCTGCCGGTGGGCAACGGGCCTTGTTTGGGTCAGCGACGAGTCACAAGGACTCGTCGAATGGAGGCGGCGGGAATCGAACCCGCGTCCCGCGACATTTCCATGCCGGCTTCTACGTGCGTAGTCGGATCATTTACTCCTTCGCCCTACCGAACCCCAACCGACGGGGTTTCGATCGAGCTAGTCGGCAGCTTTTTTAGTCTCGGGCGTGGCCAACAGCGACCCGAGACGATTCGGAATTGGTGACCAGCCTTCGGGCCTCTCCGACAAAAGCCCTGGGCCGGGGTTGCCTATCTCTAGGCAGCCATTGCAAAGCTAGGCTTGGCAATTGAATTTATTGGTCGGCTTTTAACGTGGCCTGCTGACCAACCACGGCACGCCACCGACACTTCAGACTGCCCGGTCGAATCCAGTTCGCCCCCGGCTACTTTGTGTCCATTGGCTCAAACGTTCATGCGCCACTGGCCCTGCCAGTGTCCAGGCCGGGCAACCGGCCGTCACATGCATCGACCCGGCCACTACTCCCCGGCCAGGGCTCCGCATCAACATCCCATTCTACCGTCGTTCACGTCATCCGAGAAGTGTTCGCAGGGAAACACCAAACGAGGGGGGGTAATTAGCGAGGATTAGCGAAGATC
>DOEZ01000570.1 GCA_003532715.1 Planctomycetaceae bacterium | reverse complement strand
TCTGCGGAATGTTCGCCAGTCAGACCAACATCCAAGGGTGTTGAAACCATGGGACTTCAACAGCTTCGAAGTCGCCTCGGCCCACCCCGACTGGTTGTCAAAAAGCGAAGGCACGAGGCCCATATCCACGCCGCTATGATTCACCGAGCACAGACCAACCGAAATAAACGGATGGCCTTCTGGATCGATGAACCACCACTTTCCGTCAATCCGCTCGGTCCGAAAGAAACCCGTCGCCGCGATCTTCGTTTCGGCGATGCCTCCATACTGGCCAAGTGTGATGTTGTCGGAGAGCGTGACACACGCCGGTGTGCCAACCGTCTGAACCGATCGGGCGTGCCACTTACCGCGGTCGAGCACCTGCGCGTCTTCCCCGAGACACAGCATTCCCGCCGAGTTGATGCACAAAGCCGTCAACACTATGCTTAGTCGATTTCGACGGTCACCCACCATACGGTCCTCCTCGTAACGGTCTATATTAATCGAAAGTAACCCGTCACGGATTTTCAGGGCTCTCGGGACCTTCCCGAGGAGGATTGCCCTAAACACATTGATTCAAGCTTGAGTGGGCGCATCAGGAGTGTCAAGGGCTTTTCCGGTTTTAGGTGCAAATCCCGAGAAACACGGCCTTCAGGCCGCTGATGAGCGCCCCGTGTCGCGATAAGGAGAGACAAGACACCGACGACGACTAGCCCGACTATCACGGGCATTCTGCCGGCGAGCGCATTCGGGGCCGGGTCTCCTCCGAGAAGGTGCGCCAAGCCCGCGAGGACGACAATAACCGCGATAAAGATGACAAAGACGCGGATAGACAACATTTCTCGCCGTTGATGAACGCGAAACGCGCGAGCGTACCAGTCGGCGTCGATCGTTGCGACGGCCGTCTTGGGCCATGAGTCGTCCGACTTCGGCGCGAATGGCTCGTTGTATTCATCCGGGGGCTGATACGGATTCAAGTCGTCCATTACGATGCCCTTTCGGCAATGCGTTTCCGCGCCGAAGAGCCGCGAATGGGCGCGAATGAACGCCGATCAATGGGCTCACTTCTTCAACATGAACCCGACGACGAACCAGCCGTCCTCTTCGGTGCGGCCGAACGTACCCGCCGGTCCCAGGTAGCGGCGGACGATCTGGTAGTCGGGCATTTCCTTGCCGTCGACCTTTTGCTCGCGAACCACTCCCGGCTTGTGCGGGCCGAAGAGCGAATTCAGCATTCGAGCGAACATCGTTTCGGCCTCGGGCATCTTGCCCTGGCGGACCAGTTCGTAGGTCGGACGATATTCCTCGTCGGTTCGCGAAAACGCCCGCAAGAAGTCGTCGCCGGCCCCCAGCGCATCCATGGCCGAGGCGACCGTGCGGAAGTCCATGCTTTCGGCCAGCGGCTCGGGTTGCTTCGCCCGCGTGAGAATCTCGATCAGATAGTCGTAGTGCGAGGCGATCAGCAGGTGGCCGTGAACGACGGTGACCGCCGCGTGGGGCAGCAGAAGCTCCTCGTCCTCCTCGTCGCCGAGTCGCCGATCGCGCTTGCCCGGCGTCTTCTTCTTTTCCGGGGCCAAGTCGGGCAGGTCGATTACCGGCGCGCTGGGCAGGTGCATCTCTTCTTGTTCGATCGTCTCCCAGATTTCGAGTCCCTCGAACTCGCGCCGTTCGATGGTCGGATCGTCCTTGAGCAGCTTTTTGATGCCCGCCGCGACCTTCTCGGGGTCGCGGATCTTGACGGCGAACAAGAGCCGCTCGCTCTTCGTGGTAATCGGCAGGATGTAGTCGCTGATGACGGTGATGCGGTTGCCGAGGTGCTTGACCAGTTCCTCGCGCAGGTTGATTTGCGGTCCGAACTCGTCTACCTCGAAGTCGCGAATCAGGTCGTCGAACATGGTCGTGTCGCCCGTGTCGGCGAAGAGCTCGTTGAACGTGGGGCCGATGTTGTCGAACACCTTGAGCAAGTCCCAATGGAACACGGTGCAGGTGGCCACGTCATTCGGAATGAACGGGGGGAGCGAATGGTCGGAATCGTTCGGGAACGTCAGGATATCCATGCCGACCTTGTTCACGTACGGCTCGGGAGCTTTCGCATAAGGACCCGGCGCGTAGACGGCCGTGCGGTGGAGCAGTTCGTATTGATCGACCTTGAAGTCGATATAGCCGCCGATTCCCTGGATCGCCTCGAAACCCTGGTTCCGAAAGACGTCGGTCATGACGACGCCCTTGCGCTGCTTGTCCTCGGGGGTCATGATGCGAACGCACTCGGCGTAGCCGATCGGTTCGACGAACCAGCGAATCTGCGGAACCGCCTCGCCCGCGTGTTTCTGACATCGGGCCATGACCTTCTGGAAGGCCGTTGCGTCGGCCAGCGCGCCGCCCGGCGCGCCTTGGCCCGCCTTCCGCTTAATAAGATCCTTGATTACGTCGAGATCGTCGGCCGCCGCCAGCAGGGCGTCCTCTTCCGACAGGAAGTAGGCCACCTGACCCTCGGGGAAGTCGGGCGTTTTGGGCACGTCGTAGACCATCAGGGTCAGACCGCCGTGGGCTTCGGTCCGCTCGGTCGCTCCCTTGCGTTTCAGGTTTGCCGAGACCTTTTGCAGCATTTCCTTGGCCTTGGGAAGATTGCCCATCACGTCGACCAGCAGGACGACGGCGGCCCGGTCCTTTGCCGGCTGCACGACGGCCATGTCCATTTCGCCGCTGGGAACCCCGCGCAGGTCGTCCAGTTCGAGTCCAAGCCGATCGCGCAGCCGCGAGAAGCGGTCTTGAAACTGCCGCCGCAAGTCCTTGGCGAACGGCTCCATGACCGGATCGGCCATCAACTGGCCCAACTGCGTCTGATCCCATTGCTTGGTGAGATGATCGACATTCGTCACGAGGAAGACGCCCCTGGTCGTGTTCGGCAGAAGCCGCTCGCCGAAGGTCGACCGTTGGGCTCGAGCGGAATCAACGCACGTGAAAACCAAGGCAACATAGAGCAGCGCGCAAGACAAGAATCGGAGCACGATGGATCTCCTGGGAATGCCGTACCAGATCAACAAATGGGCCTCAAGGGGTCGAGGACGGACCTCTGCTCCCGTTGCCCGGCCCTCCTGGGAATCTGCCCAAGATGGACGAGCTTTCGCAGTTTAGTCGGACGGACGGATCGACGCCAGATCGTTCATGGTAAAACGGCCGAGTCGACGCCCAAATCCACTTCGCAACGACGAAAACGCTGCTCGACGCAGCCATGGGGAGGATGCCCAGGGGGCGGATACTCCCGCGTGCGGCGAAACACAATGGGCCAAATGGCGGATTGACCTGCCCTATTTGTTCTATTCAACCCAAGTTTCCATTGCCGATGCGTCGTCGAACCGTCTTCTCTTCGTTCATCGGCTGACGGAGTTTCCCGGTTATCGTGATTCTGTGGAAAGATGGGTTGATTCGGCGTTCGGCGGGCATCCGTTACGGATCGAACGGGTTCTTCAGCGGCGGTTCATGAAGGCGATCGACGACCTGGCGATCCTTGTCGCTGAGTCGATCGAGCGGCACCTTGACCACTTTGTTGTCCTGTTTTCGCTCGAGGCGAACATTTTCGCCGTCGACGCCGAGAAACTTGGCCATGATCGTGAACGTCCCCGAGCTATCGGTCCAAACCCGGTAATCCCGATCCCCGGCGGGGGCGGCCGTCTTGGGCGGCGCTTCGCGTGGCGGCGGCGGGGTATGGGTGGTTCGCGCGACCTCGCGCGGCGGCGCGGGGGAGTCGCCGCCACGAGCCAACTGGATGACGCCGGGCGGCGCCAGGCGAACGTCGGACCGCGGACAGGTCGTGGTTCTGTCGAATATCGGACATCTCACCACCACCTGATCGTCGCCCATCGTCCCGACCACTCGCCCCGCTCTCCAGCCGTGGCCGTGTTCGTCTCGATAGGCGACGATCAATCCTTCTGGCAGCGGCGTCGATGGAGTCACCGGGGGGCCCACATCTTCGTCACCGAGCGGCATGTGGCTCGCGTATTTCTTGTTGATTTCCTGGTTGGCCTCGAAGTCGGGCGAGAATCGCGCCGCGACTTCCCGAGCGTACCGGTTGATCGTTCGATCGGGATGATCGATCAAGCGTCTAGCCGCGTCGACGATGGCCTGATTGTGCTCCGGCTTCGCATGCTTCAGCTTGCCGAGGGCCGTTCTCGCTCGCCGTTCGCTTCCCGACCCCAGATCATTTACCAGCGTTTCTCGCTCCGTCTCGCTCAACGGCGTATTTCGCCTAACCTCCGCCTCCTTTTGAGCCTGCTCCGCGCGTTCCTTGCGCTGCTGCTGCAACTTGGCCCAGTGTTCTTCCGACATCCGTTCGTACTTGATCGTCAGGGGGACGGCCACCGTCACGCCTTGCTCTTGACGCGTGTATGTCGCCGTGTAGTCCAGCGATTCCGGAACACCCAAACGCCGATTGAACGTCCAAACCCCGTTGCCGTTGATATTGATCGTCTCGTCGGTGCCCGGCATGTTCAGACTGTAGGTCTTGCGATATTTCACGATATCGCCCTGATCGCCCTCGAACGTCAAGGTAACTGATTCCGAGCCGGCCGTGACCTTTTTGGGATCGTTGTTCGCGAAAGGGCGCATCGGAAATCGCGGCGAATTATGCTCGCTGATGCCAATCTTCGACGTGTCGGTCCACGATTTCTCGTCGGCCTCGGGTAGCGGCTCGAACACCAACAGCGACAGATTGCCGACCAAAAACGGCAAGTGCGACTCGCCCGCGAGCTCGCGGATTGCGCCTTGTGGACTGAGTGTCAGTTGGTTGCGCGCGTTGCCGACACCTTGCCAAAGCGGCNNACTCGGTCCAACGGGAAAGGGAGGGAAGTCGAACGGATCGGATTCCGAACCGGGCTTCGCCCTGACCGACTTCGACACGCCCCCCTCATACGTGAGCCGTAGCGGGTCGCCGGCCGCGGTCACCTTGTAGCAAATCACTCCCTTGTACGTTTCGATCTCCGAGGGGAGCGTGGCCGTGATCTCGACGTTATAGACGATGGTCGATCCGGCCGCGGGCGTGTAGCGCGGCGGCCCCGCCACCCCGACCGCTTGCGACGTCAGCAGCACCAGAAGCGACAAACCGATCGTTGGAACGGCCCCAAAACCCAAGTGATGGTCGCGCATGAGCTTTCCTCCCCTTGCAATGCGAATGGTTACATGGACCCCAGCCGCGAACACGGCCGTCTCACGACCCCTCCCTCTGGGGTTATATTCCATGCAAACTACCGAAACGGCGGCAAGAAGTCAAGTCGGTCGCCCGTCGAGCTCGTCGCGGGAATGCCGCGCGGTCGAAGAACGGCTTCTGGACGTTCGGACCGCATCGCGTCATAATCTCGTCCATGAATCCCTTTCAACGCGATAGCCTCGTCAACGACCCGATCCACGGCTACATCCCCTTTACCTCGACGGGGGGTGTGCCCGAAGGCGAGGTTGCCGAGCAACAAATCATCGACCACCCGTGGCTGCAACGCCTCCGCCAGATCCACCAGCTTCAGACGGCCTGGTGGGTCTTTCCGGCGGCCGAGCATACGCGGTTCCAGCATGTGCTCGGCGCGATGCACCTGGCGAGCCGCTGGACGGCGATGCTCGACCAGAGCCTTCGGACGATCTGTCCCGACGCGCCCAGCCGAGGCTACATCGACGTGTTGATGCGGATGGCCGCTTTGCTGCACGACGTGGGCCACGGTCCGTTCGGCCATTTCTTCGACGCCCATTTTCTGAAGGATTTCGGGCTCAACCACGAGTTGCTCGGCGGCCAGATCATCCGCCGCGAACTCGGCCCCATGCTTCGCGGCGTTCGCCGAAGCCCCAACGCGGCGATGGAACCCGGCGAGACGCTCGATCCCGAGCAGATCGCCGTGTTGATCGCGCGGCCGCGCGCCGACCAGGGCGAAGCCCTGCCCGAATGGCTCCGACTCTTGCGGTGCCTCTTCAGCGGCCTCTACACGGTCGACAACATGGACTTCGTCCTGCGCGACGCCTACATGTCGGGCTACAGCGCGCGAGCGTTCGACTTGCAGCGGCTGCTGCATTACAGTACGTTCACGCCGGCCGGATTGACGATCCACGAGCGGGGCCTTTCGTCGCTCGTTCGTTTCATCGCCGTCCGCGGCGAACTGTTCCAAGCGATCTACTTCCATCGCACGGTCCGCGCCATCGACCTTGACCTGCAAGGACTGTTCGCCGACAGCAAGAAACACCTATTTCCGGGCAATCCGCTCGACCACCTCGACGAGTACCAGCGTCTGACCGAGTGGTCGATCCTGGTTCGCGTGAGCGAGTGGAGCCGGGCCGACGATCCAGTGCTTCGCGACTTGGGCCTCAGGTGGCAGAAGCTCCTGCGGCGCGAGGTCCAATGGAAAATGGCCTGCGAACGGACCATTGTATTCCGGCCGGGCGTGTCGGAACGAAGCAGCGTGTTCAGCGACGCCGCGACGTTTGAGTCGGCCGTGCGCGGCCATCTGCCCGACGCGCTTCGCGCGATTCCGCTGAAGGTCGATACGGCGCGGCTCGTGCATCGCCCCGGCGCGCACGCCCCGGCGGCCGGGCAGAACTTCCTCTACGACACGGCAAGCGACGAGATTCGCGGTCTGGACGACCGCGAGTTGTTCCGCCAGTTGCCCGTCAGCTTTCGCATTTGCCGGGTTTACGCCCAAGACAACCGGCACGACCGCGAGTTGGCCCGGGCAATGGACCGGCTGCTTCAGTCGGGCGACGCCGACGACGTGACGAACATGTGAAACGCAAGAAAA
>DOEZ01000669.1:3203-8943 GCA_003532715.1 Planctomycetaceae bacterium | reverse complement strand
AACGATCTGGCCGCGACTCGAGCCGAGCTCGAGGCGTTGCCTCGCGAGCCCGATCCCATTCCGCCCGACGCCGGCTTGGCGCAGCTTGAACAGGCTCTATCGGACAAGACGGCCAAGGTGGCCGCCGAGAAGGTTCAACTGGCCGAGTTCGACGCCGAGCCGAAGCGCCGGGTCGATCGCCGCGCGAAGGCGCCGAAACTGGTCGTCGCGCTGCGCGAACGTCTGACCGACATCGAAAAACAACTCCAAGGATTGGCGGCGGTCACAAATCCCACGGAGGTCGACGCGGCCCGGCGGCCGGCGCTGCTGGCTCAACGTCAGGCCGTGGAGCAGGAAATCCTCTCGCACGAGAAGGAGCTTCACGCCTACGAGAAGCGGGTCGAATGGTTGCCCTTGCGCCGCGAGTTGATCGCTCGGCGGATCGCCTTGGGCGAACGCGAGACGGCCCTATGGCGCGACGCGGTGAACCGCCGCCGGCATCAGGAGGCCGAGCAGCAGCTCCGCCTGGCCAGGCAGGCCGAGTTGGAGGCTCATCCGGCGATTGCCGACTTGGCGAGCCAAAACGCCGAGTGGGCGAAGCGACGCAAGGAACTGTCGCTGCTGATCGCCGAAACGGCCCAAAGGCTTGATTCGACCGATCGGGAACTCGTTGCGTTGCGCGATCAGTCCCGGCGGACGGAGGAGAAAGTGGACGCCGTCGGGCGAACCAACATGATAGGCGCATTGCTGCGCAAGGAGCGAGAACATATCCCCGACGTTCGCGCCCACCGTAACAACCTCAAGCACCTTCAGACGCTCACCGGACAGTGTCAATACGAGCTGCTCGTGCTCGAGGACCGCCGCTCGGCGCTCTCGAACATCGACACGGAAGTCCGCAAACACCTTCAAGCCGCCTCGACCGGCGGCGGGATCGCCGACGAACTCGAGGCGGGCATCCGCCAATCCCTGGAAACGGAGAAGGAATACGTCGACTCGCTGATCGGCGATCTGAGCAAATATCACTACGGTCTCCTCGATTTGGCCTTCGCCGAGGAACAACTGACCAAGGAAACGACCGAGTTCGTCAAGTACATCGACGAGCGGGTGCTCTGGATCCACAGCACGGCTCCCCTAAGCCTGGCCTCGTTTGCCCACTCGGTCCACGCGGCGGTCTGGCTCACCGACCCCGAAGCCTGGTTCCGCCTCGGACGCAGCCTTTGGGATGACCTGAAAGGCCAGCCCGTACCGGGTATCTTGGCTCTTCTGATCCTTGGGCCGCTCGTTTGGAATCAGCGTCGTTTGCGTCGAAAGACAAATGAAATCGGGGCGGCCGCCGCCCGGACCAATTGCTGTGGCATCTTGCCGACCATCGAGGCCCTGTTCGTTCTGGTGCTCCTTTGTGCCGTCGTTCCCGCGATGCTTTTGTACGTTTCCTGGCGGCTGCTAGTGGCCGGCAGCCCGACCGACCTGGCCGAGGCGGTGGCCGCTGGTTTGACCTATACGGGGGGCATTTACCTGATCCTCGACCTCGTGCAACAGATGTGCCGGCGCGACGGTCTCGCTCAGTCGCACTTCGACTGGCCCGAAGCCGCGCTCAAACCGACGCGCAAGTACATTCAATTCGCCAAGATTACGGTGCTTCCGTCGGTGTTCATCGCGGTCTCGATGGCGGCTCGCGCGAACAATCCGCTGGCCGATTCGCTCGGCCGCTTCGGGTTCATTGCCGCGATGGTGGTCTGTTCGCTTCTGGCACAGCGGGCTATGCGTTACCAGGGCGCCGTCTATCAGGCGATGCTTCCCGTGTGCCACGACGGCATCTTGAATCGATTGCGGCTGCTTTGGTATCCGGCGACCGTGCTGATGCCCTTGGTCCTGGCGACTCTGGCGGCGACCGGCTACTATTACACGGCCTTTCAGTTGGCCGGGCGGCTGGTCGCCAGCGCCTATGTGCTTCTGGCACTGGTGATCGTTCGGAGCTTGCTGCTGCGGTGGATTCTGGTCAATCGCCGCAAACTGGCCATCGAACAAGCACGCCAACGGCGAGCGGCCGCGCAGGCCGAGGGCAAACTGACCGAAGACACGCCGACCGCCTCCGACATTCCGACGCCGACCGAACAGAGGCTCGACCTGGCGACGATCAACTTCCAGACTCGCCGGCTGGTCAAATACTCGCTTGCGGTGGCCGGCACGCTCGGTTTCTGGATCGTGTGGGTCGACGTCTTGCCCGCGTTGCGGATCTTCGACCGGATTACGCTCTGGCAGTCTGCCGACCAGACCCAAACCACCAGCTTGGCCGACCTGTTTCTGGCGGCTTTGACCTTCGCCACGGCGATGGTGGCCGCCCGCAACCTGCCGGCGTTGCTCGAATTGGCGGTGCTGCAGCGATCGAAGCTCGATCCGAGCCTTCGCTACACGGTGGCCACGCTGATGCGTTATGCTTCGATCGTGATCGGCCTGTTGGTCGGATGCCACTTCCTGGGCCTACGGTGGGGCACCGTCCAGTGGCTCGTCGCGGCGATCAGCGTGGGCCTCGGTTTCGGACTTCAGGAAATCTTCGCCAACTTCGTCTCCGGTATTNNACCGGGTGGGCGACGTCGTGACCGTCGACGAAATCACGGGCGTCATCTCGCGGATTCGGATGAGAGCCACGACCATCACCAACTGGGACCGCAAGGAGTTCATCGTTCCGAACCGCGAATTCATCACCGGCCGCCTGCTGAACTGGACCCTGAGCGATCAGGTCAACCGGATCACGCTCAACGTTGGGATTGCCTATGGATCGGATACGGAATTGGCGACCGAAATCCTAACCCGCATCGTTCGCGAACAACCTTTGATCCTCACCGAGCCGTCGCCTCGCGTGACGTTCGAGGAATTCGGCCCAAGTTCTCTGAACTACGTGGTGCGATGCTTCCTGCCTGACATGGAAAACCGCCTGGCGGTGATTCACGACCTGCATATAACCATCGACCGCGAGTTCCGCGCCGCGGGCATCGAAATCGCCTTCCCGCAGCAGGATATCCACATCCGATCGCTCCCGGCCGAGACGGGGCTGTTGGGCATGCGAAGCGGCCTGGAGCGAGAGTTGAATCCCACGCCCAAATTGCGGGCGGAAGACGGCGACCCGCCCGCCCGGTCGCGTCAGGTGGCTTGAGGCAAGCCGGGTAGGTCAACCTTCTCGGGAATTGCGCCGAAAAAACTCGGCAATCGCGGACTTCGGTGCGCTGTTGCCCGAGGCGACCGAGAGGACCAGGTCGGCATAGGCGGCCTCATCGGCCGTGAGGACCAGATCATTCAACGCGAGAAACACGTCGGCGGCCACCGCTCCCACCCGTTTGTTCCCATCGACGAACGGGTGGTTCTTTACCAGGTGGAACATGTAGGCCGCCGCCATTTCGTACAGGTCGGTGTGGAGAAATCGGCCATTGAAGGTTGGCTTCGGCATGGCCACGGCCGACCGCAACAGGGCCCAGTCTCGAACGCCCTCGGCCCCACCGTATCGGGCAATCTGGTCGCGGTGAATCGCCAGCACCTCGTGCAGCGTCAGAAACGTCGGCGTCATTAGGTTACTCGGCTAGGCGTTTCAGGGCCTTGCCATAGCGTCGGTTCGTCGATTCCAACGCCTTCTCGAACCGCTCGCGTCGCTGTTGGTCCGATGCGGGCGCGATGACCAACGCTTGCCCGTCGGTCGATATCTCCAGCTCGGTCGCTTCGTCGATTCCCAGCAGATCGAGAATGGGCCGGTCGATGACCAGGGCCAGACTGTTGCCGTGTTTGCAGAGTTTTTTGATCACAATCGAGCCTCCCTCGCGGTTCAATCGGCCCCGTGTTGGTTACACCATTATATCACCAATGGTGCAATGAGGCAAGCGAATTGGCATTGCGCTGGGAGTCCCACGATCGGCGTTAGCCGGCTCGCTCGGCGGGCATCTCCGGCCCCAGAATGTGCCGCCGGAGCCGTTCGAATTCCTCGTGGCTGCCGAACTGGATGACGAGCTTGCCGCGGCCCTTGGCGTTGTGGGTTAGCTGGACCTTCATCCCGAGGCCGGAGCGGAACTCCTGCTCGAGCGAGGCGATCTGTTCGTTGACCGGCTTGGCTCGCCNNAAGCCGCTCGGTCGCTCGCACGCTGAGCGTCTCGCGCTGAATCCGCTCGGTGAAGGCGACCTGCTGCGACTCGTCGCCCAGGGGGAGCAACGCCCGGGCGTGGCCCTGGCTGATCTTTCCTTGGCGTACCGCGTCTTGGACGGTCGCGGGCAGCTCGAGCAGCCGCACCAGGTTGGCGATGGTCGAGCGGTCGAGCTTCAACCGCCCAGCCAGCTCCTCTTGCGTACAGCCGTTCATCTCTAAGTACTGTTTGAACGAGGCCGCCTTCTCCATCGCGTTGAGGTCTTTGCGCTGAAGGTTTTCGACCAGCGCCAACTCCGACATCTGCCGCTCTTGGGCCTCGACCACCTTGACGGGCACCTCGCGCCAGCCGGCCGCCTGGGCCGCGCGGAGCCGTCGTTCGCCGGCGATCAGTTGGTACGCCTCGTCCACGCGGCGGACGAGAAGCGGCTGCAACAAACCATGCTCCTGGATGCTTCTCGAAAGCTGGTCGATCTCCTCGCGCGAGAAGTCCTTGCGCGGTTGGAACGGGTTGGTCTCGATCAGGTGGATGTCGACGTGCAGCAGCGTGTCGGTCCCCTCAGTCACGACCGACGCGACGGCCGAGACGGGCGCCGGGGCGTCGAACGCGGCCGACAAGGGTTCGTGCGTTTCGGACGGCGGATACGGCTCGCCGCCGATCGGCCTCTCGGCCGGTTGACGCCACGGATCGGGCGACTCGGACGCGTCATGATCGTTCCGGGGGGCGTCCAACGGAATGCCGCTGTCGGGCCGTCGGATCGGCTCGATGCGATGCGGCCGGACGGGCTGCTGATTGACCTCGATCGGGGTGAGGCCGTGCGCGGCATCCTCCTCGGGCGGTACGTGTATCTGCGGTCGAATCGGCCCGGCCGTTCGGCCCAACAATGCTTCGAGTCCTCGTCCGAGGCGTCGTTCCTTACTCAATTTCCAGTACCTCCATGCAAAGCTCGACGTATGCCCGAGCCCCGCGCGAGCGGGGCGCATAGTCGATGACTGATTTTCCGTGGCTGGGCGACTCGCTCACCGCGACGTCACGCGGCACGACCGTCCGGAAGACGATATCGCCGAAGAAGTCGCGGACCTGATGTTCGACTTCGCTGGTTAGTTCCAGCGAGTGGTCGTACATGGTCAAAACGATGCCGCCGAATTGTAATTGGTGTTCACCGCTATCGATTACCTGGCGGATGACCTCGATCATCTGGACCAGGCCTTCCATCGCAAAGTATTCGCACTGGATCGGCATGAGCACCTCGCTCGAGCTGGCCAGCGCCGTTTGCGTGAGCCGGCCCAGTGACGGGGGGCAGTCGATCAGCACATAGTCATATCCGGTAATGCCGCCGGTCAGATACTGACTCAAACGGTCGGCCTGTGCCGGGTCGTCGCGCGTCAGCGCCTCGACATCGCGATAGGTCCGACTGCCTGGCAGAAGACTCAGCCGGGGACAGTAGGTTGGTTGGACCGACTGACGCAGAGGCAGTCCGGCGACCAGCGGGTGGCGAGTGCTCGGCTCGACGCCCAGGCCGGTGGTCGCATTGCATTGCGGATCGAGATCGACCAATAGGGTCTCGCTGCCCGACCGCGCCAAGGCGGCGGCCAGGTTGATCGAGGTCGTCGTCTTGCCGACCCCGCCCTTCT
>DOEZ01000669.1:0-3153 GCA_003532715.1 Planctomycetaceae bacterium | reverse complement strand
CCTTTCGCTCCGCGAAAGTAGCGTCTCCTGACGGCGAGAATGGCAACACCCACCGTTGCGGTCGCCCAGCGGCAAGCCACACGCGACCTGCGCGGAGCGAAAAGGCAAAGCATAACACGCCACTTCCGCGAACCGAATCGGCCAACGCTACTTTCGCGGAGCGAAAGCCGACTTTGCTTGACTCCGGCCCGAAGGGCCGTAACTCCGTTTTCCTCCGGCCCGAAGGGCCATAACTCAATAGCCCAGGGCAACGCCCTGGGTACCGGTTCACCCGAATCGTCGTTCGCCCTGAAAGGGCAAGATTCCGAATCCGGCAAGCCGAAACGCCAAACCGGGCGCGGCGGGATTGTAATGAGACCGGCCGGCGGTGTGAATGCCAGTTTGGAAGCGAACGTCCATCCGGGGGGTCCGTCGATCGCGTCATCGACGTCCGAAATGCGGCCCGTTCCACGTGCAACCGGCCGAGCGTGCGCGTGAAGTTCCCGGAAACAGTTGCCCTGGGCTAAGAAGTTCGGCCCCGTCGGGGCGAAACAACACCCCGCCAAACCCGTTCCACGTGCAACCCCGCCCCGCGCCCCCAATCCCCAATCCCTAATCCCTAATCCGCTCCCAAATCGCCTCCAGCGCCACGGCGGCTCGGAGCGGCAGACGCATATCGACCACGTGCGAAACACGACTTTCGGCCGGATTGATTTCGACGGTCATCCAACCGAGTTCCTTGGCCCGCGTCACCGGCTGCATGATGTAGGGGAACACGGCGGTTGTCCCGATCGAGAAGACGGCGTCGAAACCGGCGTCGAGTTCGGCGTACAGACTTTCGATCTTCTCGGCTGGCAACATTTCGCCAAAAAGGACGACGTCGGGCCGCAGCACGGCGTCGCACTCGGGACACCGCGGCGGGATACTCACCTTGTCCATCGTGTCGAGCGACTCCTCGAACGGGCACTGGGTGCATAGTAGCGAGTGCATGTTGCCGTGGATTTCGATGACGTTTCGCGAGCCGGCCGCCCGGTGATATCCGTCGATGTTCTGCGTGAGAATGCACGTGTGGGCGAAGTGGTCTTCCATTTCGGCCAACACCCGATGCCCGATATTGAACGTCGAGCCCATTGCCGCCTGACCGATCTGGGCCAGGTACTTCCAGCACAGCTCGGGCCGGCTTTGGAGCATCTCGCCGGACAGTGCGTCCTCGATCGGGACGCCCTCGTCGGTGTGCTCGCGGTCGTACAGCCCGCCAATGCCGCGATAGGTCGGCAGGCCCGAGTCGGCCGACATGCCCGCGCCGGTAATGAACAGAACGCGGCACTCGGGCGAGAGCCGCCGACAGATCCGAAGGAGCGTTTGTTGGTCGGTTGGGGTGAGTTCCATTTGGGTCATTGTATGTTGGTCGGTTGGCTGCATCAATGTGAACGAGGCACCGGCCCAAAGGGCCATGGCTCGGTAGCCCAGGGCAACGCCCTGGGAACTAGTCCAATTTCAGATACGTTTCGCCCTGGAGGGGCAAAGCTTCCGCAGCGCCGGTAATGCCCTTTCAGGGCGACGGGGTGTGTTGGAATCAATCCCCAGGGCGTTGCCCTGGGCTACGGAGTGAGGCCCCCTTCGGGGCGAAGCCAACTCGCCAACAAACCCGTTCCACGTGCAACCCCGCCCCCAATCCCTAATCTCCAATCCCTAATCCCTAATCTCCATATGATCCGACACCCGCGTTCTTCGGTCGTTCTGGTGGGGCTCGCGGAGCTCGACCCCCATCTACATGGTGGCCAAAATGCAATAAGCCTGAAAGACGCGACCATGACCGATTCATGCTGTAACCCGAAGCCCCAACCGTGCGGTTCATCGTGCGGGGGTTCGGGCGCGAGCCGCGCCGAACGGACCGCGACGCCCTGCTTGTGGTTCGGCCACATGATCGAAAACTGCCTCGAATACGCCGTCGAGGCGAAGCAGGCCGGCCGGCCGATCGTCTGCATCATGTGCGAATACACGCCGCGCGAGTTGATCATGGCCGCCGGCGGGGTGCCCGTATGCCTTTGCGGCGGCTCGGCCGAGACGATTCCGTGTGCCGAACGCGAGCTGCCGGCCAACCTCTGCCCGCTGATCAAATCGACTTACGGCTATCACGTTGAAAAGAGCAACCCGTTCCTCGAAATGGCCGACCTGGTCGTCGGCGAGACGACCTGCGACGGCAAGAAGAAGATGTTCGAGCTGATGGGCCGCGATCGGCCGATGTACGTACTCGAACTGCCGCAAAAGGTCGACGACGCCGACTCGTTCGCCCGGTGGCGGCTCGAACTCGATCGGTTCAAGCGGTTTCTCGAGGAGCGATTCGGCGTCGAAATCACGCGCCAACGGCTCCGCGACGCGATCGGCGTGATGAATCGCGAACGGGCCCTGCGCCGCGAATTGGCCGAGGTGATGCGAGCCGAGCGGCCGCCGTTGACCGGGCGGCAACTGCTTTCGTTCCGCAGCACGATCGCCGGCGTTTGTGAAGATTTCCGACAGTACGAAAAGGCCCGCGAGTTGCTCCATGCAAAGTTCAACGCCGGCGAAGGATACCAAGGCACGCGCGTCCTGCTGACCGGCGTGCCGTTGGTCCACGGCGCGGAGCGGGTTGTCGACATCATCGAGCAAGCCGGCGGGCTGGTCGTCGCCATGGAGAATTGCAGCGGCCTAAAGCCGCTAGTCGACGACGTCGACGCCGAGGCCGACGACCTGATGCAGGCACTGGCCGAGAAATACTACAAACTGCCCTGCTCGGTCATGACGCACAACAACCGGCGGTTGGAGTTGCTCGCCGAGCTGGCGGCCGCCTATCGGCCGGAGTGCGTGATCGACCTCGTCTGGCAAGCGTGCCTGACCTACGACGTCGAATCGCGCCAGGTGAAGCGGTTCGCCGAGGAGAAGCTGGGCCTGCCGTTCCTGCACATCGAAACAGACTACTCGCCTTCCGACTCGGCACGCATCGCCGTCCGAGTCGAGGCGCTGTTCGAAACCGTGCAACAAGCTGGCCCAGCCGGATGACCAGCCCGACGGACGTTTCGGAAAAAGGGAAAACGGGGGAAAAGGGGAAAAAGAGGATAGGCTTTGTTTCCAGACTTTGTGTCTTTGTGGCTTTGTGAGAGCAAATTGGACTCGCACAAAGGCACGGAGACACGA
>DOEZ01000345.1 GCA_003532715.1 Planctomycetaceae bacterium | reverse complement strand
CTGCGAGGAAGGCGTTCGCGTCACATTCAGCGGCATCAGCGATGGCGGCTTCGCCACGCAGCAGGAACTCCGCCGAAAGGACTTCCCCGTGCAATTCGTCCGCGGCGACATGGCCGAGGAGGCGTTCTGCGGGCGATTGGTCGAGTCGGCCCTGCAACAATGGGGACAAGTCGACTTCTTGGTGAACAACGCCTTCTCGTTCATTGCGAAGGGCGCGACGGCCACGCGCGACGACTGGCTGCGCATGATGAGCGTCGGCCCGATCGGCTATGCCACCATGGCGCAGCGAGTCCTCGAACCGATGAAGGCCCAGGGAGGCGGCGCGATCGTCAATCTATCGAGTATTTCGGCCCACATCGCGCAACCCGACCGGTGGACCTACAACGGCGCGAAGGGCGCCGTCAACCAACTTACGCGGTGCATGGCTCTCGATCTGGCGATCCACAATATCCGCGTGAACACGGTCAGCCCGGGTTGGATTTGGACTCGCGAAGTGGACAAGGCGGCGGGCGGCGATCGCGAGAAATGGGGGCCAATTTGGGGCAAGTTTCACATGCTCCGGCGTCTGGGCGAGGTCGAGGAATGCGCCGCGCCCGTTGCGTTTCTCTTGAGCGACGAAGCGAGCTTCATTACCGCCACCGAGGTGATGGTTGACGGCGGCTATCATGGAATGGGATCCGAGGGCCTTGGCGAAGCGTCGAGCTTCGCTGGCTCCGACTGATCGCGGCCCCTTGCGAGGAAGGTGCGGAATATGGACTTGATGCTGGGCATCGGACTCGTCATTGCCGGTGGGGCCATGGAAGGACTCTTCTCTCTGCCCGTGACGCGAACGCCCCGCTGGCACTGGGAAAATGTCTGGTTCCTCGGCTCGCTGATCGCCTTGTTGTTGGTTCCCTGGCCCGTCGCGCTGCTGACGGTCCCCGAGTTGGGCGAAGTCTACACCGAAGTCGGCCCCCACGTGCTGTGCATGACGTTTCTATTCGGGTTGGGTTGGGGACTTGGCGGCGTGTTTTGGGGCAAGGCGATCGCCGCCGTCGGAATGGCCCTGGGCGTCTCGCTCCTCATGGGGTTGACCAACGTATTCGGGTCGCCGGTGCCCTTGGCCATCAAGGAACCTGATAAGCTGACGCAGCCCGGCGGCCTAACCCTTCTGGCCGCCGTTGGAATGATGGTCGTCGGCGTGGCCGTCTGTGCCAAGGCGGGACAGATGCGCTCGCGCGACCAGGGCCAACTCGCGCGGCAAGACGCCGCGAGGGCGAAGTTCGCGATCGGACTGGTGTTTTGCATCATTTCCGGGGTGCTGTCGGCCTTCGTGAATTTCGGCTTCATCTTTGGGGAGCCGATTGCCGACGCGGCTGCCCGGCACGGTGCGTCGGCCGTGGTCAAGAGCAATGCCATCTGGGCACTCGTCTTCACGGGCAACTACCTGGTGAACGTGCTCTATGCAATGGGAGTGATGGTCCGCCGACGGACCTTCAGCGCGATCGCGACCGGGGGCAGCGTCGGATACTGGGCCTGGGCCGTCTTCATGGGCATCACTTGGCCCCTGGGCATCGTTCTTTTCGGGATCGGCGCGGGCATGATGGGCCGCTACGGAGCCTTCGCCGCGTTTCCGATGATGCTGGTGATGGCGATTCTCTTCGGAAACCTCGCGGGAATCGTCACCGGCGAATGGCGAGGCGCCTCGACGCGAACTCGGACCACGATGTTCGTCGGCGTCCTCATCCTTTTCGCGGCATTCGCCGTGTTCGGAAAGGCCAGCCTCCTTTTGGGCGGGTAGTACATGGCCCTGGGGAGACTTCGCGGAAAATCCGCAAAAAACCTCTTTGCCTATTGAACTTCCGACAGTCAAGTATTAACATATGTGATATGTGGTAACCTATGGTTCCGCGTTGGTGGAGCCGTGTTGTCCACGAGACACCGACGCCGCCAGCCTCCGCCGCACGAAGCGGCGGTCGACGACGGTCAGACCCGTGTCGCCGGCGCGATGATTGGCGCGGCCGGAGAACTATTCACGAACCTGGTCTAGGGAAACCGTCGGGGCCGGTCAGAAAGAGGCGAGGCACTTCTGTTCGTTGACGTATCGGTGACCCATTTTTTGCGCACCCAAGGGAGGAAACAACGGATGAGATTCGCAAAGCTTCTTCTAATGATCGGCATCGCGGGGTTGGCGTCGCATGTCGCAACGTCCGCTTGCGCGGACGGAGTCCCCGTGGGTAGCTCGTCGCTGATCGCCGTGCTCGACTATAGCGACACGTTCACGGCCTACGACTTTGGCGGTCTCGAAGACCGTGATGGCAACAACGGTTGGAACCCTGGTGCTGTTGATTATCCGGCCAACGGAACGCCGGGCGAGGGACTGGCCGTGGAAAACTGCTACGGCAATCCACGGCGGTACTGGCCCGACTGGGCATGGAGCAACACACGCGACGAAAATGTCATCAACGGCAGCTCGCTCTATCCAGGCAATTCCGGGGCCGGCTCGGACACGGGCATGACACAAACGGGCGGCAATTTTGGAAACGACTGGGGTTTCGAGTATGGACTCCGAAATCGATTCGTAATTCAGTACGACGCCGTTCAGTCGCAGGATCGCATCGACTTCGTCATCGGCGACACGGTCGCCACGATATGGGAACCGGGCAACCTCGCCGTCTTCGTGCGGCCCTTCGGATCGATGACGTTCCCGGAGGTCGGCCTCTACAATACGGTGGTCGGAGAAGTCAACTCGGGACTTAGCTCGCCCATCATGTACGCCGGCGAGTGGCACAACTACGCGGCCTTGTTCGACATTGCCGCGAGGACCATCGAACTTTACATCGATGAAGTGTCGATCGGAGTGATCGATGTCAACACGGTCGGCGGGGGAGTTCTTGCCGCAGTGCCCATGTCCAACGCCGTCGTGAACGTCGGCTATTCTCAATATGCTACCGCCGGCGACCGCATGTGGACCGACAATTTTCAGATTGGATCTCCTGATCTGATCACGCTCGACCCAATACCGGGCGATGCGAACGGCGACCGCAACGTCGATGGAGAAGACGCCAAGCGATTGGCCACCTATTGGGGCGCCACGACCCAAGCGACGGGATTGACATGGTGGGAGATGGGTGATTTCGACGGCAACAACGTGATTGACTCACGGGACGCCGCGATCCTGGCGGCGCAGTGGGGGAATCACACGGGCACTGAGTCGGCTACCGCCACGGCCGTTCCCGAGCCGGGAACGATCATGCTGATTCTGGGTTTGGCCTTGGCGGCCCTGCCGCGATGGTCGCGCCGATAGGGTCACGTGAATTGGTTTGCTCTGCTTTCGCGCCGCGCAAGCGGCGCGGCGGCGGGCAAATTGGGAGAACGCACAAAAGGAGTATGTCATGCAATTCGCCAGAAGGCCGTGCAGACCGGCTGGTTTCACTCTCGTGGAACTGCTCGTGGTGATTGCGATCATTGGAATACTCATTGCGTTGCTCTTGCCGGCGGTTCAAGCCGCGCGCGAGGCGGCGCGACGAATGACCTGCGCCAATCACCTCAAGCAGTGGGGACTGGCGATGCATAATTACGAAAACTCCAATCAGGTCTTCCCCCCGGGTGTGACCACGGGCAGCGCGTGTTTGTCCACGCCGGGTTGCGTCACGTCCAACGGTTTCACCGGTCCCAACGGCGAGTACATGCGACTGACGTTCGTCGTTTCGCTCTGGCCGTACATCGAATTGAATACCATCTATGATCGCTATGACTTCGATTACTGTCTTTACGCCGGAAAGAACCGATCGCTCATGACCGAGAGCGTCTCAACCTATTTCTGCCCCTCGGATCGCATCGGAGTCTGGACGGCCGACAGCTTCACCCGCGCTCGCGGCAACTACGTGGCCTCGTGGGGCTATTGCGACTATACTCAGACAAGAACATTCAGTTCCGACGCGCCTCGCCTCGGCGCGTTCGGGACCAATAGCCGAACTCGCGTATCCGACGTGGCCGATGGGTTGTCGAACACCTTGTTTCTCGGCGAGGTCGCGCAGGCCGATTTCGACGACGACTTCGATTTTCGCGGCGACTTCTTGAACAACGATCGCGGTGCGGCTCAGTTCATGACGCTCTACACGCCTAACTCGGGCATCGATTCGACCGCATGCTATGGACAAACACCGAATTTGCCAGGACCCTGCAAACCGGCCAATTTGGTCTTCGTCACCGCAAGAAGCTATCACCCGGGCGGAGTTCATGCGTTGTACGGCGACGGCTCGGTGCATTTCACCGAGGACACGATCGATTTCGAAATATGGCGATCACTCAGTTCGATGAACAGCGGCGAGACCGTCAATCGCGCGCATTGAAGGAGACGACTTCCTCATGAAGCGATACCTAGTTGTGCTGGCATCGGTTCTACTTCTGGTCGCGGCGGGCTGCGCCGACGGCAAACCAACGGCCATTCGCGGCACCGTCACGCTCGACGGCCAACCACTGGAACGCGGGCGGATCGAGTTTCGGCCGCTCGACGAGACGGGCCCCATCGCGGCCGCCGAAATCGTCGACGGAAATTACGAAGGCTTGGCCATGGCGGGCAAAAAGACCGTCGTCATCACCGGTGGAAAGGTAGTCGGCCGCCGACCCTTCACGGAAGCTCCCGGCAGCCCCATGATCGAGGACGTTCAGCCGCTCGTGGGGGCGGAGTACAACGACAACTCCAAGCTCACCTGCGACATCACGCCAATACAGACGCAGTACGACTTCGCCCTGGAGTCGCCCGTTCGCTGATTCCGATCGTTCCTCGCTAAGAATCGTCCGCCGACGACCGGTCGTCTTCGGCGATGGCATTCACGCCGAGCGAGAAAACCAGGCAGATCGCGTTAATGGCCCATAGGATGCCGCCGGCCAGGGCGACCGCGTCGAGAACCGACTGCCCCATGGCATCGCCCATCTTGCCCAACACGTGCCCCGTCACCATCAGAACGGCCAGCGCCACGGTAAGAACCAGCGCGATGCTCATCATTCCCACCAAGGCTTGTTTTGGGATCGGTTTTCGAGTCATGATCGTGGGCGAATCGGGCTGTCGAGAAACGAACGTGCGATTAGGTCCTTTTTTACCTCATAAACGGCCTCTCCCACAAGGACGCAACCGTCAAAAGGCATCTATTCTAGCCATTTTCATCGACTCAGTCGCCAACTAGTCCCCGAGAAGGGGGTGCCACTCGCCTATCTCACGGTGATTTCTTGACTTCGGTTCCGATTGAGCCACAATGAAACCAGTGGCCGGTGGTCAATAGGTCCCATCCACTCCAGGGGTCACCTCCCGGAACAGACTCATGATTGGTTCCACGCGCCCGTTTCTTGCCTGGTTCGTGCTTGTCTCGCTTCTCGCCTTCGGCTCGCTCGCATGCGCAAACGAGGTCGAACTGAAGATGAAGGACGGCCGGGTTCTGCGCGGCTCGCTCGGCCCGACCGCCGGAGTCGCCGATCAGCCGCAGCCGCTGGGCAAGGGCGTTGTTCAACCGATCTTCTTCATCGACGACCACCTCCGTCGTACATTTGTCTCCAAGCATCGCCATCAAGAGATCCGCTACCCGAAAAGCTCGGCCCCGATCGAGCCTTTCCTTATCCGCCAGCGAGCCAAGCTCTATGGCAAGGAAGTGGGGGCGACGGGTCTGATCCTGGGCATCTCGCCTTTCGATGAATTCGGCCGCCGCACGCTCACCATGCGGAGCCAGGACGGGCCGGTCGACGTCGTTCAAGGCATTACCGAGTTGACGCCCGCCTGGGTCAAGATCGAGGGGATTACGCATCGCTGGGAACTGCGCGTTCCGACCAATTCGATTCCGCCGGAGACGCTGGCGACGCTGCTGAACCGTCAGCCGGGCGCGGACACCCCCGACCAGCAGAAGCGAATCGCCCGCTTCTATCTTCAGATGGAGCGTTACGAACAGGCGCAGGCCGTACTCGAGTCGCTCCTAAAGAACGTCAGTAACCCCGACGACCGAGGGCAGATCGAGACGTGGCTCGACCAGATTCGGCAATTGATCGCCCAGCGGATCATCAACGAACTGAAGATGCGTCGCGGGGCGGGACAATTCCAGCTTGCCGCCGAGATGTTTCAGAAGTTTCCGACCGAGGGAGTCGCCGGCGAGATCCTGCAGGAGGTCCGAGAGCTCATTCAGGAGCACCAGGACAGGGAATCGCAGCGAGAGAAGACTGTCGGCGCGCTGAAGGACCTGACCGACCAGTTAGGCGATAGTCCGGCTCGAACCTCGCTCGATCCGATTGTGCGCGAGATCGAGGACGACTTGAGCGGCCACACGGTCGGCCGCCTGGCCGCGTTTCGTCTGGCGATGGGCGACGAGGCAATGAACCCGGCCGAAAGGCTCGCATTGGCCGTGAGCGGCTGGTTGCTGGGAAGCGACGCGGCGGCGACCAATCTGCCGAACGCGTTGTCGGCGTTCGAGGTTCGCCGGCTTGTCGTCGCGTACCTCAACGAGCCCTCCTCCGCCGGCCGTGCCGCGTTAATGGAGCGGCTGGGGTCGCAGGAAGCGGCCGTGCCGCGAACCGTCGCCTTGCTCCTGGAAAACATGAAACCGCCCCTGCCGAGCGAGCCGGTCGAGGGAAAAGAGGGGTACTTCGAACTCGAAGCGGCCGGCCTCGACCGGGAGCCGCCGGTTCGCTATCTCGTCCAAACACCGCCCGAGTACGATCCCTATCGGACGTATCCGGCCGTCTTGACGCTTCATGCGGCCGGCGTCAAGCCCGAGGAGCAGGTCGAATGGTGGGCCGGATCTTGGAACCAGCGGGGCCAACGCGTTGGGCAGGCCGGTCGCCACGGCTACATCGTCATCGCGCCGAACTGGCTCCCGAAAGGCCGAAGCACCTACAGCTATTCGGCCGCCGAACATGCCGCCGTGCTCAACTGCCTACGCGACGCTTGTCGGCGGTTCTCGGTCGATACCGACCGCGTCTACCTGTCGGGCCATTCGGTGGGCGGCGAAGCGGCGTGGGACATCGGTCTGGCTCATCCCGATCTCTGGGCCGGGGTGATCCCTCTTACCGCGCGCGTCGATCGCTATATTGTTCACTACTCCAAGAATGCAAAACACGTCCCCTTGTACTTCGTCGGCGGCGAGAAGGATGCCGGATGGCTGCTGGGAAACGCGATCGATTTCGACCGCTACTTCAAACGCGGATACGACACGACCGTCGTCGAGTATGTGGGCCGGGGCAGCGAGCACTACTACGACGAGATTCTGCGTTTGTTCGATTGGATGGGTCGATTCAAACGCGATTTCTACCCAAGCGACTTCTCGTGCGTGACGATGCGCCCGTGGGACAACTACTTCTGGTGGGTTGAGGTCGATGGCTTTCCCGAGAAGTCCGTGGTCGAACCGGCCAACTGGCCGCCGCCGCACGGAACCCGTCCGATCGAGGTTCGCGGCCGGCTCTTGCCGAACAACAACGTGCAAGTCCGTTCGGGCGCCGCCCGCGCGATCGTGTGGCTCTCGCCCAAGATGGTCGATTTCGATCAGCGTGTGAAGATCACACTCAACGGCCGCGCGGCCGATCGCGACGTATCGTTCGTCCGGCCCGACCTTCCCACGATGCTCGAAGACGCGCGAACGCGAGCCGACCGGCGCCATCCGTTTTGGGCCAAGGTCGAAATAGACACCGGGCGCAAGTTCGGCGGCATCTCGGGCGGTCCATGATCCGTCCGGGAAACGCGAAAGGGATCCGTGCGGCCCCTTTCCCAACCGTCGCGGCTTTCTAGGCGACCCGACAGTTCTCGAGCCGATCGATGGCTCGCCGTGCCTCGTTGCGAACCATGGGGATCGGATCGTTCAACAGTTTTTCGAGGGCGGGAAGAGCTGGTCGAGCACGCTCGCCGTGAAGCCGCAGGGCCCCCGCCGCGTTACGCCGCGTAATGGGGTCGGCATAGTCGAGCCGTTCGATCAGTTTGTCTATCAGCAAATCACCCTGGGCTATCACGTCTCAATCTCCCAAGCCGAAAGTGCGGGTGCGGAACGCCACGGCGCGGTGAACCACCCCGTGGCNNCCACCCATTCCGGCATCAGCCCGGAGGGGGAGACCCGCTCGCATCGAGCCGGTCGGACCGTGGCCAATTCACACCGCTTCCTCGTTTGTCTATCGGCTGCGACACGGAACAACTTTTCCGTGACTGTTCCGGATTATCCACCCGGGTCAAGCTGAGACGCGGAAGACCGGTCGGTCAGACCATGTCCTTGAGACCCTTCAAGGGGGTGACTTTGACGACGTTCTTGGCCGGTTTCGCTTTGAAGACCGTCTCCTCCTTCGTGAAGGGGTTGATTCCCTTACGCTCAGGGGTTGCCGGTTTGCGAACCACCTTGATCTGGAGAAGGCCGGGGACGGCGAAAA
>DOEZ01000665.1 GCA_003532715.1 Planctomycetaceae bacterium | reverse complement strand
TGCGGGAGGCTTCGTCGTGGCTGGCCGACGCGCCGGATTGCGATCTGGTCCTCGTCGGACACGGCCCGCAACGGTGTGAGCTGGAGAGACTGGCGGCTGAAAAGGGCATTTCCGAGCGGGTGCATTTTCTGGGATTTCGGGCCGATGTGCCGGCGATCTTGGCTCGCAGTTCGCTGCTGGTGCTGCCTTCGCGTTGGGAGGGAATGCCCAACGTCGTGCTCGAGGCGATGGCCGCCGGGCTGCCGGTCATCGCGACCAACGTCGAGGGAGTCGCCGAGCTACTGGGCGACGACGCCGACGGGCAAATGGTCCCGTTTGGCGATATGGCGGCCTTTGCCGCGGCCGTCACGCGAGTTCTGAGCGACCGAGACTTGGCCGAACGTCTGGGCCGACGGAATCGCCACCGGGCTGCCGAGTACTTTCAGATCAACGACATGGTCGAGCGGTATCAGACGCTCTGGACGGAGTTGACACAGGGGCAAACGAAGTAGGGCGACCATCCCCGGGTAGCTGGACGGCTTGACCGGGGCGGCATGGACGGCTTGTCCAACTCTGGGTGGCATGGACGGCTTGTCCGTCCTTGCTGACCTTGCCAGACAGGTTTGCACCAGACTGGACGTTGTTCTTCCTGCCTTTAGCTTGCAGGTAGAAATTCTCTCAACATGACTTCCAGGAGTGGGCAAGCCACCCCTGCCACCCGAAACACGCGAAAAGCGTGGAATAGCGTCGCGTCACTCTTTGGGAGATATCCTATCCTTCGACTCCTTGGAAGGTGCCTTATCCTCCGGCATGTTAATGGAGTCGCTCCAAAACCATTCTTTCTGCTGAGAATTCACCGCATCGCGTTGTCGATCGCGGATCATCGTGAGTTGCTGCTCGACCAGATCGCGCAACCCCGAAGTCCAGACGGCATTCAACGCCTTGAACAGTGCCTCGTCGTCCGTGTCGTCGGGTTGTGACCGAAGCGTTCGGATGAACGTGATGACCGGCGACTTCACTTCCTGGGCGTCGAGTCTCAAGGCTTCTTCGACCTCCTCGGGCTCCAGTTCTCGCACAATGCGAACAACCCGGCGCGCATATTGTCCCGCAATGCCTCGGGAATCGAGAATTGTCCGGCAGTCCTGCTCAAAGTATTCGACCGACAACTTCTCGAGCCCGTTATAGGCCAAGAACAAGGTTCCGGTTTGCGGGCTGAGACGGTCGTACGCCATTGCCGCCGCCAGACAAAACAGCGGACCGGTCTCGTACGATTTGGACAGCCGAGCCAACTCCGACAAGGAGTACTCGCTCTTCTCGGCCGCCATGAGCATCACCTCTCGTGACAAAGTCCAAGGCCACGTCTGCCGGACAAACACCAGGTCGGCGCTGCGCAAGCCCATCGACAGGAAGCCGGCATTGTAGCCGTTATCGAAGGACTCCTCGTGCGAACTGGGCGGGAGCGTGAACTTGTCACGGCGCTTGTTGCCGCCGACCGCGCGGTTTTGGAGTCGGCTTACGAGCGATTCGAGCACCTGACGTTCGTGAACCATGCGGAGCAAACGAAGAAGGCGAATCGGCTCGAACTCTTCCTCGGCCTGGAAGGTGCGAAAGATCGTCTCGTTGCAGAAGTACTTCAGGCACGAACTCCACGGGGCGGCCGGATCAAACTGATTGGGACAGTTTTCATGCGACTGCTCGATTTCGGCGAGGCGCTTCTTAAACGCATCTTCCTCGAATACGACGCGCAGCAACTCAAAGCCATCGAATGGATTGTGCCATACCCATTCGACGAGCCGACCCGTGGCGGCGTCGACGCGAAGACACTCGTTGGAAGGCCAGTCATACTGGAGAACGCCGTCTTCGATCGAACAGCGACTTCCCTCTCGAAGGTCCGGCATCGCGACGAAATAGGCGGGATCGACATCGAAGCGGAATTCGAAAGGTTGGGATTCTTTGCCGTATTTGAGGCTCTTGGCGCGCAGCCCGAGAACGAGAGCGGTTGGGGTGTCGAGCTCGTTGGTCAGGCGGAGCCCTGTGTTTCCTATGAGCCTTACCGGCAATGGGGCTGTCGATTCTCTCCAAAGCCGGGTACCGCGAGGATTCAGGAGAGAAATGCCCATTTGTTGGTCACTCACCGCGAAGGCACAGTCGAAACGATGCGAGGCAGTTGCGTCCGCCTTCACTTCAACCATGTCTGCCTCCCGATCTCTGCGAACGCGTCCCAAGAAACCGTGCTTCGGAGAAGCGACGAATTCGAGGCATTTGCCCGGCCCCGACGCGGAGAGGACCAGGTCGCCCGGCCACTGACCGGGTTTGGTTATCTGTTCGTCAAATCGAACAAGGATCTCTTGGGCGGGCGAGAGCGGTTCGGACAGCCTTGGCGCCGCCGGCGATTCGACGAGCCGGAGCCACAAGATCGTATGATTGCCGTCGAGGCCCGTCCGTTCGAGCATCGCATGGGATTCGATGAATCGTCCGCTGCGCCACAGCTTGTGTTCGATTTCTGCTTTCCAATTGCCCCGCAGCGACATACCCGGCTTCAGATCGAGGAATTCAAGTATATCATCGCGTGAGTTCTTGTCGTTTCCCTCGATCTTGATTTCGTTCAGAACGACGCGCGAACCTTCGTCGAAGATGTCGATTCCCAACGTCGCCGTGGTTCCGTCCTCTTGGGGAACGACCTTGACGGCGAAGAGCGGAAAGAACCCCTGGGATGCCATCGCCCGCCGGGTTCGATGCGTCAGTTTCGTGATGGCGCCCTCGTCGAAGAAGACCGGTTTGCCAATCTTCCAGAGCGGCTCCTCCATTTCGGCCGGCTCGCCCTCTCGATCGATCCATCTCAGTTCGCCGGACTCGGATACGCCTCCAACTCGCGAATCGTCGGGCGGACACGGTGAAACAAGCCATTCGACTAACTCTCGCTCCGAGACTTCGCGATTGCCCCGGACGATGACTTGACCGGCCGTGTAGCGGGGGCCCTCCTCGATCACTACATGGACTTTTTCGGAAGCTTCGTCGATGCGAACGTCCACCCGGACATTCGGAAATCCCATGTGGAGATAGCCCGCTCGAACCCGATTGGCGATCGCGGCCAGATAGGTGTCCAACGGCGCGGCCGGGTGGCTCTCGAGCAACAACGCCAGGTCGAGCCCTATTGCACTCTTGACATCCGATGAGGGAAACGCCCGACAGCCCTCCACGACCAACCGGTCGGAGTTGCCCCAGTCATTGACTCGCGACGCGTCGCCCCCGACGGCGATTGCCGACGACAGGATCGCGGCGAGTAATGACAGGACTCCTTGCCTCGACTTCATCTCACATCCTCCCGCCCAAGAACCGCAGGATCGAGCGAATAAGGTCTG
>DOEZ01000347.1 GCA_003532715.1 Planctomycetaceae bacterium | reverse complement strand
ATTCCCCGAGGGCGTGGATGAACTCTGGTTTCAAGTGATCGGGGTGATCACGGATATCGACCGGCTCAAGTCGCTCTATTACCTGTTCGCCGAAACGCTGAATCACCTGTGCCACATCGGATCCGCCTATGAGGATGACCCGAAGCTGGAGTTGTGACTATTCCTGCTGATCCGCCCTCGACGCCCGGCCCATGAATCTCAAACCCATCGTAGGAGAATGCCCATGCGATACATCATGAAGCAGAAGCTATTCTGTTGGGGGGACGATTTCTGCATCAAGGACGACCAACAGCAGGCCGTGTTCTTCGTCGATGGCAAAGCCCTCAGCTTCGGCGACAAGCTCTCGTTCCAGGACATGGCGGGCAATGAACTGGCCCATATCACCCAGAAACTGTTGGTTTGGGGGCCCACCTACGAAATCTATCGGGGAGAGCGACTGGCCGCCGTGGTCAAGAAGAAGCTCTTCACGTTCTTTCATTGTCAATTCACCGTCGATGTGCCGGGACCCGACGACCTGGAGGCCGAGGGAGACTTTCTCGATCATGAATACAGCTTCTCTCGCCACGGACGGACCGCCGCCACCGTTTCCAAACGCTGGTTTTCCTGGACCGACACCTACGGCGTGGATATTGCCGATGGTGAAGACGACGTGTTGATCCTGGCAAGCACCGTGGTGATCGACATGGTGTGCCACAATAATGATGACGACTAACGATATCGATCCAGACATGTCAACGCCCCAACTCATCGGCCGCACCGCCGACCACCTGAAGGCCATGCTCTCGGGCGAGGGCAGCGGCCACGACTGGTGGCACGTGTATCGGGTCTCAACAACGGCGGCACGACCCTCAACCACTTCGACGAAAAACCGCTGTTGCTGAAGGCTCGCATGAACACGGCGACAGGCCGGGCGATGGCGGCAAAGAGGCACGAATTCACGGAAGACTACCTCCGTCAGTTTTATGAGGAATGGGATGGAAAATGACCTGCACTTTCACCTTGCTGCCGTAGAGGGTATTTCCATAAGGTAAAGATCAGCCTCAAATGATAAGGAGAATTCCCATGGGAATGAAGAATCGGTCAAGGGCTGTGGATCGGAAACCGTGTGCATGGACTGTTCTTCTGGCGTGCCTCGTGGCGACACTACCGCTTGTCGTCCATGCCCACGAAACGAAACTCCAAGCCACGGTCGGTGCCTACTACTTCGACGGTTGGAGCGGAAAGAGCCATCACACCACCAAGACACTCGAAACCAACCATGCTGACCGCAAGCCGCTTTGGGGGTGGAAGGTTGATACCGTGGAGATCATGCAGAAGCAGATCGATTACCTGACGCCCATCGCCGCTAACGGCACCGAATACCTCAAGGCGGTTCAAACGGCAATCNNGAACGCCCCGCCAAAATCTGGAACCGCACCGGTCCGTTGGAGCAAACGCCAAGGCACGTCACCGACGCCTCCCCCTTGTCCGATCAAGAGAACAAGGGCCGCTGGGTGAAGTACGAGCCCATGAGTGACGAATTCGAGGGCCAGGAACTCGATTTGAATAAGTGGAATCGTGGGCTGTACTGGTGGAAAGGCCGCCGACCCGCCCTGTTTCGTGACCACAACGTCACGGTCTCGGATGGCAACCTACATCTGACCATGCGCAAAGAGAAGGTGCCCGAGGAGTTCGAAAAGATGGGTTACAAGGACTACACCAGCGCCGCTTTGCACAGCAAATCGCGCTCCAGCTACGGGTACTACGAGGTCAAGGCCAAACCGATGAACTCGGCTGGTTCCAGTTCGTTCTGGTTCCAGGTGGAGGACGTTCCCGGCTGGCGAACCGAAATCGATGTGTTCGAGATCGGCGGTAAGGCCAAGGGCTGGGAGCACAAGGTCAACATGAACCTCCATGTGTTCCACACGCCGACTGAAAAGGAGCACTGGAGTGTTGGCGGTGCCTGGAAAGCACCGTGGCGATTGGCCGACGATTACCACATCTACGGCTTGGAGTGGGGTAAAGACGAGATCCGGTACTACGTGGATGGCGTGTTAGTGCGATCCGTCGAGAACACGCATTGGCATCAGCCGCTATTTCTGATTTTCGACAGTGAAACCATGCCGGACTGGTTTGGGCTGCCGAACGACAACGATTTGCCTTCTACATTCAGCATTGAGTATGTGCGTGCATGGAAAACGCAAGGGGATTCGGCAGTCAAAGCTCACAAATGACTTGGATGCGAGTTGGCGTTCGGCCACATCCGAGCGTCACCATGCCGCCTTTCAAATCGTGGCCATGCAGCCATGCATGATCCAGGGCGTTTCGTCGGCTGGGGCACGGGGCACGTTGTCCCTGATCAACGCCGGTCTAGCGCAAGCCAAGGGCCGCAGCGGGCTGCTCTGGTGGCTGGGGTCGCTCCTGCTGGGGCCGATCGCCACGCTGCTTATCGTGGTGTTGCCGGGAGTGGAGGCGAAGGCGCAATAGCCAGTTCTCGGCTACCAGAACCGCCACCATGATTGCGTTGCGATCAATACCGGGTTGAGCGCCTCCGACCGATGAACGCGCCAAGTCCTTGAGCGACTACGCCGGCTTGACGTTCTCGGCACACGGGCCTTTCGGGCTCCGGCCTTCGGTGAACGTCACCTTTTGGCCTTCACGCAGGTCGTCGAAACTGACGCCTTGGAGACTCTCTGAGTGGAAAAAAAGATCCTTTTCCTTCCCCGTGTTGATGAATCCGAAACCCTTGTTCGTCAACTTCTTGATCGTGCCTTCAGCCATCTTTACGTTTCCCATCGTGATTGGTTGAACTGACGCCGCCCGACTTACGATAGCCGATTGGTGGTCGTCCGTTGGTTGAGACCAGTCTAGCCTGCCGCCGTGCCATCACGCAAGGGGGCAGGCGGCCATGGCGGCAGGAGGGCGGACACCCATTCCGCCCACTGGCTCAGCAGGGTGGTTGTGAACGACAATGACAATCTCGCCGCTGTGCATGGACCAATAGGCTAGCCACGATCACACCCACCAAGGTTGCGAACGACGGTTCGGGAACGGGAGCAACGCTAATGCCGTCGGTCTGTTCAATCCCGTGGCAAAGAGGGTCTTGCTCCCGTCCGGATTGAACTTGTAGATGCTGTCAGGCCCGTCAACACAATCCTCGGCTACGAACAGGTTGCCATCGTTGTCGAATGCCAAGGCAATCGGGTGTTCCAGACCGGATCTTACCAAAAGGTAAAGGCGTGTCAAGAAGACGGATCGTATCACCAGCACCCATCCCAAGACAGAAGCAGTCGGATTTCGCTTGGGATGTCGTAGAGCAGCCACAAGAAGCCACCGTGGACGCCATCACCTGCAAATGGTTGTGTCCTTTCCTTTTGGTCCTCCCAGCCAGATTTGGTCAGCGGACACTCAAATCTCCGCTCATCGACTTCCACGATGCCCGTGTCTTCTTTTTCAGCCCGCAGGGTAAGGCCGCACTCGTGAAGCGGCTGAACAAAGGGCTGCTCATGCAATGCAACGGTGTGAACCTCACCCGATGCCAGTGATGCAAACACATCGCACAGTTGGGCAACTTCATCGGGCGTAAAGTCGTAGAGCCGAATGAGTGGGCAATCGGCGGAGCCAGAGGACAAGTATTCCATCTTCATGGATTGGGGATAGTCTCCTTTCCGTCACAGGTACAAGGGCACACATCCTTTGGACTTTCGCTCGTTTTCTCCAGCGGTCGTTACCTACTTCCCCAATGCGTGAACCAGCTCGCCGTTCCTAGCTCCCCAACAGTTCCTTCAATACGGGCTCAAGCTCAAGCAGGGCCTTCTCGCCGTCGCCGAGGAATGACGAGCCGTGCATCGCCGCAAGCGTCTTCGGTTGCCAGGCGGCCAACTTCGTCAGAAATCGGCCCGTGTTCGGCGTATACGGCATGTAGTTGCGGAGTGGACCGACCTGATACTGCGTCAAGGCGGCTCTGAACCGCCCAATCACATCCGATTCGGTCGAGGGTTCGACATCGCCGACTTGGTGAAACAGGTCGGAGCAGAACAGAGTTCGCTGGGTCTCCTCGAACAACATTCCCGCATCCCAACCGTGCGGGAGATGGGGCGTGTGAAGAAGCCGGTAGCGATACTCGCCCGTGTTGAGCACTTCGCCGTCCTCCAGAACATGCGCTGGCCGGACGGCGAAATCATTGATGTTGACCACCGCTCCGACAAAGGTACACACGGGCTCGGCCGACGGCGCCACTTCAAGCCACTGGTTGAGAGCGCCGCACTCGTCTGCCTCGAAGTGGCTGAAGCTTATCCAACGGATCGCCGATGGTTCAAGTATCCGTCCCACGGCTTCGAGCAGCGAGGGGAACATGGCTTTCGGGCCGGTGTGATACAGCAGCGGTTCATCGTCTTTCACGACGAACTGGTTGAACTGCAAGTCGAACTCGGGCACATAGGTCGAAAGGCGGTAAACATCCCGTGCGATTTCGGTGATCGAGGTCATGTTAGCTCCTCCGGGGCTGGGAGTTGGCACGCCCCATTCTACTCCGGCTCCGCCCAGACGCAAACCTGGCCGTCTTCGTCGATCTCGACATGGACCACGTTGGGACGACAACAGACCGGGCAATCCTCGACGTACTGCTGACGTGACCCTTGCGAAAGATCAACGGGGACGACGATCTCTTCACCGCAAGCATCGCAGATGTAAAAGGCTTCGTCCTGCATCCGGCGTTCACCCGGTCCAGTCCACTGTTCTTCATTAACTCTCGGAATCAAGGGTTCGGCCTGGCCAACTTCTTCTCGTTGTGTTCTGCAAGCAACTTCTCCTGCTCGGCGAGAAACTCATTCCATTTCGAGCCCGGTATGTACTCGTAGCCGAGCTTCACGAAGAGAACGGCGGTTCCGCCATCGGCCGTTCGTTGTCCATTGTGTCCCAAGCGTGCCTTGTCCCAGCACAGTGCCAGCCGAGGGTCATCGTCCAGCCGAAGCCCTTCGACATAGTGCCAGCCGCAAGTGTCGGGGCCGAGCCGTCCACCTCGCTCCAGGATCGGTTGCACCACTTCAAGCGGTACGGTCTTCCCTCGTAAGATCTCGCCCGTTGGTTCATACCTTGGATAGAGCAGGCTTAAGGAGGCTTCAGGACTTGCTTCACCGGCCGGATAGTTGCCGCCGTGATCTTCGGCATACTGATCGAGGGCGAACATGAGACACTTGTCGCAGCAGTGGCTCGGTCCATAAGGAAACTTCCAGCGGAAGTAGAGTATTCCACCGCCAAACACTCCTGCCGCCAACACCCCAAGGATGATGAGGGCTTTGAACCAACGTCTCTTCACAATCGACATGTTATTGGCCTCTTCGACTTCGCTGGCAACTCTGTCATGGTCACCGTGGGCTACTTCTCTTCTCGGTGCATCATAGCCGACGCAGTCTCCCTCACCCGAGCCATGGTGATGTCTTCCCGTTATTCGACAGCCAAGGGGTGATCGGTTGGCTCCAGTTCGATGAAAGGGCGCCTACACCCTTCTCGGCTTGGCTCGCTCGTCGTCGATTGCCATCGGCGGTGTTCCGAATATCACGAACTCCAGTTGCTCGTCAGAATTAGCTTCCAGCGCGTGCGGCACGCCTGCTGGGATGACGGCGACACTCCCCGGACGCAAGGGATGCGTTTCCTGGCCGAGCGTGATCGTGCCCGATCCGGACAACACATAATATATCTCGTCGTAACCGGCATGGACATGCGGCGTCCCCTTGGTGACTTGGACGACGTGGACGTTCGCCACACCGCCTTCGCCGCCCGTGACGATCCGCCGAACGTGGCCGAACGGACAGTCGATGGGCTCAGTCTCGTCGAGTTGGCGGACAATCGGTTGTTTCGTGGTTGGTTTCATTTGGCTCTACCAACGCCCTCCTCAGCGGACATTCTCCTCCAACCGCCACGCCCTGTCGATACCGGCTCAACAATTCTTGGGATCGCTTGGCGAGCATCCGTCGCACTTCCCGCCGTTTGCCTTTGATTCTCGGAATCTTCAGGGAATCATACGCGGTAGTCTGGTGCCGCATCCACGCAATGACGGCCGCCTCGGCGCGTTGCTCGACGGGGATGCGTTTCGTCCGGGCAACCGTGCCGCTCCCAACCGGTGTGGCATGATCGGTAACCGCGCGAGCCAGTCTCTTGGCGAGATCCGTATGTGCCGGATGGAATGCCAGAAATGTGAAAACGGCTTCCTCGAACTCCTCGACGTAGCCCGCATGAGCCTTGTCCCGGCGTAGTGCGTCGGCCACCCTGCGTTTCGAATACACCTCGGTCGATCGCTCGGCTTCGAGTTCGGCACGAATCCTGTCGATCGTCGATGCGGCTGCCCACACGCCACGAGAAAAGACCTTGCACCCCTTCTTCTCCTGGACAATCCAATGCTCCCCAGCCGCCTTGACCCGGCGAGTCAATGCCGCATCGCCAGGCGGGAGCAACACCCAGCCTTTCGGCGGCGTCAGAATCGTCCCGTCGGCGGCTCGGACGGTGTTGGGAGCGGGGCCGGGCGTGAAGATGTTGCCGGTCATCGTTTTGGCCCTCGTCTGATTCTCGATTGTCCGAGGCCGATCGAAGAGACCATCAACCAGTCCGGAACGACACTTCCAACGTCAGGTCGGACCCCCGGTCGGCCGTCGCACAGTCGAGTTCGTGGGCCGGACAATGCGAGCAGTCGCCGCGAGCCGACGCGTCCTGCGGAATCAAGATGTGGACGCGGTACCTTTCGACCCGATCGTCGGTCAAAATCGCGCCCGGCTGCCGCGGCAGAGGCTCCTCGTCGATGGCCGCCGCCACGTACCACCGATCCGCCGCGTGGTCGATCACCTGTCGATTGAGGGCACGGACCAGGGCCAGAGCTTCGTCGCGAGAAAGCGGCTTCCCGAGTCGCGGCGGCTCGATCCGGTCGAATTCGGTCTCCCAGGCACAATTGGGAACGTCCGCCGGCCCACTCGGCTCCCAGCCTTCGGGCCACCAAATCGACAACACCTGATATCGCACCATGACCGACGCACCCTCCGTGCTAGAACCGAAGTCGAACGCAAACGGGTAGGATACCAGGATCGCGGAAGGGTGGAAAGGGTGGCGACGCTCGACTACTGCATCACCTTGCTTACCAGTGCGACGTCCTCTTCCTGCTCCTCATTGACCTCGAAGCCATGCTTACGGAAGAGGTGGAGCATTCGGTGGTTGTCCTTGGCCGTTTCGGCCACGACCTTCTCCAGGCCCCAACGCTGGGCCACCTCGAGACAATAATCGGTTAACATGGCCCCCAAGCCCCGCCCTTGCCAGCGGTCGGCAATGAGAACCGCGTATTCCGCGTTGTGATGATTCATGTCGGCCACCAACCGGCCGACACCCACGAGTTTCCGCTGACCGTCTTCCTCGACCTCCGCCACGATGCCGATCTCACGATCGTAGTCAATGAAGCAATAACGCGCAGCCATCTCGTGGGTGGTCTGCTTGAAAAGGTAGCTGAAGCGGTGCCGAATCGACTCCATCGAGCACCCCCCAAGTAGGTCGTGCCACATTGGCTCGTCCTCGGGCTTGATCGGCCGTAGGATCACTTCGTCGCCCGACGGAAGTTTGCGTTCGGTCACGAATTCCTCGGGATAAGGGCGAATGGCCAAGTGGGCGTAGGGTCGCGGCGAATGGACGACCAGGTCGCGGTCCACTACCACCCGCGCGTCCAACGCCACCGCGTCGTCGGTCGTGACCAGCAAGGGGTTGACGTCGAACTCCTTGATCTCGGGGTAGTCGGCCACCAGGTAGGAGAACCGCATGAGAATTTCGACCAACCGGTCGATGTTCGCGCCGGGACGTCCGCGATAGCCCTTCAACAAGGGCCACGACTTGAGCGATTCGAGCATCCGCCGAGCGAGCGACTCGTTCAACGGCGGTAGAGCCAGTGCCCGATCGCGGAAAACTTCGGCCGCGACGCCGCCCATGCCGACCATGATAACCGATCCGAAGATCGGGTCCTTTTTCGTGCCGATGATAAGCTCGAAGGCGTGCGGATGGCTGACCATCGCCTGGACGGTTGCGCCCCAGACGTCCGCGTCCGGTTGGCGTTCGGCAACCGTGCTCATCATCTTCTCGTACGCCTTGCGTACGGCATCCTCGTTGGCCAGATTCAAGGCCACGCCGCCCACGTCGGTCTTGTGGGTAATGTCGGGCGAGTGGACCTTCAGCACGACCGGGAATCCGCACATGCGGGCCACCTCGACCGCCTCACTGGCCGAGCGAGCCAAGTGTGGTTTGGTGGTCGGTATCTCGTATGCCTCGAGAAACGCTTTCGAGATATTTTCCGAGAGAATCTCGCTCCCTTCGGTCAAGATCGTGTCGAACACGCCTCGCAGCCGTTTTCGGTCCATCTGGAAATCGAGCGGAATATCGCGAGGCGTTTCGTGCAAAATCTCGAGGTTTCTGGCATACGAGACCAAATGCATG
>DOEZ01000392.1 GCA_003532715.1 Planctomycetaceae bacterium | reverse complement strand
GCAGGCATTCCTGACTCCACGAGTACACTTGGCTGCTGGTTATGGTACAATTCGTCCTTGAACGCATGGCTTCCTCCGTGTAGTGACCTGTTGACACAAATCATTTACACGAGGGGCCTTGCGTTCACCAATAGCAATTCAGTCGAACTTCAAACTACTGTATTAGCGATAATCAGCGTTCTTCTTCGTTGTCTTCCTTGTTGCGTAGCCATTTCCTTAACTTGGTGCGTATGGGGTGGAGGTCGTGGCAGTCCTTGGTTTCACGGCATTCAGCCGGGCATTACCGTTCAATCACAATGAAAACGTCAACAAAACGACTTATCCTCGCTTGCACTTCGGGCTAGTGTTTCGTGCGTTGCGTGGAGAACAGGTTCGCCACCGCAAGGAGACAGGCAACTAGGGTTCCTCGTCGGCCGTTTGGTCCGGGTTCTGCCCGGGTCCTCGTCCGCCGCCCATGCCTTGCCCGCGTCCTCCGCCGGGGCCGCGTCCCATGCCTTCGCCGCGACCTCGGCCTTCGCCTCTGCCGCCGCCTTGGCCTCGGCCCATGCCTTGGCCTTGTCCGCGTCCCATGCCGTGGCCGCGTTGTGATTGGTCGATCGCGGGATAGCGTTCGCGCAGGACGGCGAACAGTTCGCTGGGGGCGACGCCCTTGTCGGCGGCGATTTGGCCCACGGTCGCGTCGGGCGCGGCCGAATCGAAGCCTTCTCGCTTGAGCGTTTCGACGAGATCCTCGACAGGCACGCCCACGGTGTCGGCGAAGCGCGCCAGGCTCGATTCGTCGGCATGAGGAAACGGCGATTCGGCCGCCCACGCCTCCCAATGATCCTTGATCGCTTCATTGGCCGCCACTAGCGACGAGAAGGGGGGCAGGTCGCGGAGGGTGCCCGAGACGAACACCAAACCGATGACCAGGGCCAGGAACATCTCGAGACGCAGGTTCAACCCGCCGGTCTTCTTCTTGATATAACACCAGAACATGGTCCAGTTCCAGATGAGGTGGAAGACGGCGGCGATCAAGAATAGAACGACACTGTTCATATGAACTGCCGACCAGTCGTGTTTGCCAAGGCCGAGCAGGGTCCAGTCGGTCCAATTCGCCACGCGACCGCGCGGCGAAGCGTAGAGGCAGACGCCCGACACGGTCACGATCAGGAAGGCGACCGTCAGAACGAGCGACGTGAAGCCCTTGACGTTGAAATGCCGTTTCGGTAATTCGTTCGACATGAGCATACGCTCCTTTCGAGTCGTGACGCGGTTGACGTGAAACGGAATTCACTCCGAAAGAGACTCACCACGAAGGGCACGAAGAACACGAAGAGGGTTCTTTGGGTTGAATTGTGTCTTTGTGTTTTTGTGTGAGGGAAGAGAACTCTCACGGAGACACAAAGGCACAAAGATGCGATCGGAAAGCTCCCATTCGAAAAGCAAAGTCTTGTCTTCACCCTCCGCGCACCCCCGTGTCCCCCGTGGTGAATTCTTGCGCGTATCTTCGTGTCCTTCGTGCTCTTCGTGGTGAATTGTTCCCTGGGTGGCCCTGGTTCTTGAACCCTCCTCTTGCCGCTGCGCGGCACCGGTTCAAGAACGGGTGGTACCCGTGTCTTTGGCCCAAAGCAGTCGCGTCAATTGGTGAGCCGATCGCGGTGGGCCCAGAGACCCAGCGCTGGGTTGCCGATGTAGTAGATCCGCTCGCCGTCGGCCAGCGTGTTCCAACCTTCGGCCAGTTCCTCGCGACGATAGCGAGATTGCATCTCCGCCAGGTTGCCCCACTGGAAGCCGACGCCTTCGATCTCTTCGCGCGTGAGTTTGCCGGGGCAGTAGGTGATCGTGAAGCGTCCTTCCGACGAGCCGTGGATCAGGTGGGCGGCGGCCGAGAGGTTGGTTTGCAGGTCTTCATTATCCTCGACCGCTTGCATCGTCACGGGCGTGCCGCGATAGCCGTATTTTCGGATCAACGCGTCGATTTGCGGATCTTCGCCGAAGGTGCCCGCGCCCGGGGCGAGCACGATCAGCTCGCCGCCGTCGTCGATCGCCATTCGCGTGCGATAGATGGCCTTGTTGCCCAGCCACGTGCTATGAAACTCCTCGGGGTCGAGCCAGACGACCATTTTTTTCGGCGCTTCGTCGAGAATCGTGAAATTCACCTCGACCGACAGTCGGGCCGCCTGCTCGAAGCAATCGACGTCGTCGCCGATGTACAGTCCTCGCACGGCCAGCGAGCCGTCGTCGCGCGGGCCGATCACGGTCAACACGTAGACCAGCGGCAGATGGCCGCAGAAATTGTCCTGCGAGTAGTTCAGAATTTGCCGCAGCGGGGTGTCGGCGCGGCCCATCATCCGCTCCATGCCGTAGACCGCGCCGATGAAGTGGCTTTCGTTGATTCCCAGCACGCCGCCCGTGCCGACGAACAAGTTCTTGTTGTAGTTGGCCATGCCGACGACTTCGTGGGGGACGACCTGGCCGATCGACAGAATCAGGTCGTGGCCGCCTTCCCAGATGAGCCGGTTGAGTTGGACGGGCCATGCTCGGTAGTAGATGCCGTGGGTCGCCCGCTCGACGAACTCGGCCGGCACGTGGCCGATGGTCACGACGTCGTTGCGGAAGTCATGCACGCGCACGAGCGACGTCGGCAGCCCGGGAAACATCCGCCCAAGCTGCTCGCCGGTCATGGCGAAATGGGTCCCCAGCGCGGGCAGGACGTCGGCGAGTCGGTCGCCGTAGTACTCGTGCGTCATGCACGTCAGCGGCCCGGCCATGCTGTTGGAGCGCGTATGGTCGGGCGGAATGGCCAGCACCTTTTGCCGGGAGCCGAGTCGGTCGAAGACTCCGAACAACGCGGCGCGCATCGCGTCGCGGCTCAAATCGGTCGTTGCCGACCCTTGGGCAAAAAATGTCGTCATCGGTGTCCGCCGTTACTCCAACGGATTGATGACCAATCCGCTGAGCAGTTTTGGGTAGAAATAGGTGCTCTTGGCGGGCATGCGTTCGCCCGTCATGCTGATTTGACGGATGTCGTCGACCGTGGCCGGCATGACCAGGGCGGCGAGCGGATATCCGCCTTCCTTGAGCCCCTCGACGACCTCGTCGACGAGGTGGACGTAGTTCGGCTTGGGCATGTCCTTGACGCCGAGGATCGTTTCGACGATGAGCCGGTGCAGGATGCTCACGCCCAACGCCTGCCACGCTTCGTTGTGTTCGGAGGCCACTTCGGCCATCTTCGCGCGGCCGGCCGCGCTGAGCCGGGCCATGACCCAGCGGTTGTCCTTGCCCGTGCAAAGGGCGATGGTGCCCTGGTTGTTCTCGATTTCGATCTCTTCCCAGGCGGTCGTCGCATGGTCGGGGCCCTGGCCGACGACCTTTGCGTCGAAGCACCCGGCGAGTTTCGCCGCCAGTTCGTCGGCGGTCAACTCGGGCACGCCGGTGAACAGACGATGGGTCGGCATGACGGCCAAGCCCGGGTCTTCCATCGCCACGCACATCATCAGGGCGAAATTGGCCGGATGGTCGGGCGGCAAGGGGCTGATGCCGTTGAGGTGGTCGCGGTAGTTGCACGCCGTTTCGTAGCGATGGTGCCCGTCGGCGATG
>DOEZ01000717.1 GCA_003532715.1 Planctomycetaceae bacterium | reverse complement strand
AACGGCCCCCGTGGGTTTCCCCACGAGACGATGCCTGTCTTCGACGCGGAATTCGAGACGTTTTGTGATGAGCACGCCAGACAGTTGAGAGACGTAAAAGACGACCCCTGGTTGTTGGGGCATTTCTCTGACAACGAATTGCCTTTCCGCCCAGATTCGCTGACGAACTTTCTTACACTCCCCGAAAACGACGCAGGCCATCAATTCGCCAAGAAGTGGTTCGAGAGTCGCCTGGACGCAGAGACCCGCGTCGACCGGCAGATCAACAGCGAAGATCAGGCGGCCTTTGCTCAGATTGTTGCCCACCGCTACTACTCCGTTGTGGCCAAAGCGATCCGCAAGTACGATCCCAACCACCTGTACCTTGGCAGTCGCATCCACGGCCGCTGTCTCCATGAGGCGACGTTCCGAGGCTCGACACCGGTCGATGTCGTCTCGGTTAATTATTATCACCGATGGTCGGTAGAACACGATCGAATGACAAGTTGGGCGAAGTGGTCTGGCCGACCATTGCTGGTCTCAGAATGGTACGCTCAGAGTCTGGCGGCGGCCGACACGGATGCCAGTGGAGCCGGATTTCGCGTGCGATCAGGGCGGGATCGTGGTTTATTCTACCAGAACCTGGCGCTCGGGCTCCTTCGCCAGCCGGAATGCGTCGGTTGGCACTGGTTCAAATATGGCGGCGACGGCAGTGGCTTCTGTAAGGGCATCGTCGATCGTCGATACAGCCCACACACGGATACGCTCGAACTCATGGGCGAGTTGAATCGTCAGGTTTACCACATGAGGAGTCAGCAATGACTGCGGAGCACATCGGCCTTTTCTCATGCCCGGCAATTTCCATTGCCAAGCTCAGCCCCGCGGCAACGTAGCCATGCCCAAAGGCGATGCCCCCTCGCGGTTGCGTACACACAATACGGAGTTGACGCATCCCCGCCTCGGTGGCAGTGGCGGAAAAAAACCTTGGGGGACCATACTCGCAATTCCCCAGGCGGCATGATACAATGGATGGGTCGATTGACCGTTCTTCCCTGCGAAGAAACCCGCCACCCGACCCGCCTTGGTCCGAAATTCCGCCTTGTGCCTGACGAAAACTCTCGATGGGAGTTTCCGCCGGGCTTTTCATCCTGATACCCGCCGCGTTGCGACTTTGCGTTTTTTGGCCACTGTGGACAAGGCAAGCGACAGGGGCATTCTCCGACTCACGCCATACGTCTGCCCGGAGAAGACGCCATGATGCGATTTGCCGAACAACCGCGCAGCATCCTCGCTGTTGGTCTTTTCGCGGTTTTCGCGCTCGGGGCATCGGCCGGCCACGACAACGCCGATAACGGCGGCGCGCCGGTCGGCGCCGTCGAGCACTATCGTTCACCCGTCCACTTGGTCGTGTCGCCCGACGGCCTGACGATCTACGCGGCCGATGAAACGGCCCGATGCGTGACGATTCTCGACGCCGTAAAGCGGGTTAAGCGGAGCCATATCGAACTCAACGGCAGGCCGCATGGCCTCGCTCTCTCGCCCGACGGACGCACGCTCTACGTCGCGGAATTCGGCGCCGGGACCGTGGCCGTCGTCGATACGGCGGCGGGCACCGTGGTCTCGCGTCTTGAAGTCGGAAGATGGCCCAGTGCGGTGGCTCTTTCGCCCGACGGCAAGCGGCTCTACGTCGGCAACCAAGACAGCCACGACGTGTCGGTAATCGACCCGGCCGACGCGCGCGGCAAGACCGTCGCAAGAATTGGTGTTATCCGCGAGCCGAGTTGCGTGGCGGTGTCGCCCGGCGGGGACCGCGTTGTCGTCACGAACCAGTTGCCGCTGGGATCCGGCGCCAATCCCGCCCTTGCCGCCGAAGTGAGCATCCTCGACGCGAACCGTCTCACCGTGGCGCATACCGTGAAACTGCCGCCGGGTTCCACCATGGTCGACGGCGCGTGCTTCAGTCCCGACGGACGGTGGGCCTACGTCGTGCATGGCCTGGGACGGTTCACGCTGCCGATTACTCAGTTGGATCGTGGATGGGTCTATACGAGCGCACTGTCCATCGTCGACGTCGCCGAGGGGAAAAGGCTTATCACGGTATTGCTCGACGACGTCATCCAGGGCGCGGCCGATCCGCACTCGGTCGTCTGCTCCAACGACGGCCGGCGGCTTTGGATCAGCCACTCGGGAGTACACGAGGTCTCGATCGTCGACGTGGAACGTTTGCATGAGTTGATCGCGGGAAAAGTGCCCGCCGATTTGGAGCGATTGATGGACGGCACGCGGCCAAATGCGTGGGTGCGTCTCCAGCGCGGCGAGGTCTCGCCCGCCGAGTTCGAAAACGACCTGACGGCCCTTTCCGTGGCGAAGATCATCCGCCGGGCGTCGTCGGGAGGAAATGGCCCGCGCGGACTGGCTCTCTCGCCCGACAATACCACGCTGCTGGTGGCCAATTACTATTCCGGCTCGGTGGCGGTGCTCGACGCGGTCGGCGGAGCGCCGCGCGGCTCCATTTCTCTCGGAACGCAGCCCGCACTCGACGCCGCCCGACGCGGCGAAATCGCCTTCCACGACGCCACGGTTTGTTTTCAGCGTTGGCAGAGCTGTGCGTCGTGTCATCCCAACCAAGGCCGAACCGACGGGCTGCGATGGGATTTCCTCCGCGATGGAATCGGCAACGGAAAAGACACCCCCAGTCTCGTCTTCGTCGGCGAGACTCCGCCGCTGAATCGCCGCGCCACGCGCAAGGACGCGCACGAGGCCGCAAGCACGAGCGTCTCGGCCGGCCATTTCACCATGCCCAGCGAGAAGGATAGCGACGACCTGACCGCCTATATGCTATCGTTGCGACCCGAGCCCAATCCGCATCTCGCCACCGACGGCCAATTGTCGGAGTCGGCGCTCCGAGGAAAAGACCTGTTTTTCGGCAAGGCGACCTGCGCGGGTTGCCATCCGCCGCCCTATTTCACCGACTTGCGAATGCACGACGTCGGTGTGCTCAACGACAACGAGCCCGACGGCCGCTACGATACGCCCACCCTTATCGAGGCGCATCGCACGGGGCCCTATTTGCACGACGGCCGCGCCGTGACGCTCCGCGACGTTCTCACGGTCCACAACTATCGCGATCAACACGGCGCCACGTCCGGACTGACCGACGGCGAACTCGACGATCTTGTGAAGTATTTGCGGTCCCTGTGAAAGCCCCTGCCAATGCCCCGGACGCACCAGTGAACACGGAAAGGAAACCCGAACCCATGTCACGTGTCGCCCTCGTGCCGATTTCGTTGGCGCTTCTGTTGGCCTTTGCTTCCGTTTTTGCCTCCCAGGGCTCCCCTGCGCTGGCCGACGAAGCATCCCGAACGGTGGTGAAGACGGGCAACATCCCGCGGGAACTCTTGGACGGCCCCTTGGCCGACGTCGAGGAAGTCGTCTTCGCCGTTCGGGTTTCGGGTCGCGATCACTGGTACGCCAACTTCGGCTACTACTGCAG
>DOEZ01000590.1 GCA_003532715.1 Planctomycetaceae bacterium | reverse complement strand
CGGCGCGTCGTTGATCGGCGTCACGTTGACGGTGATCGTGATCGGACCGGTTTCGATCGCCGCCGCCCCGTTGTCGCCCGTGTCTTTCACCCAGTAGGTGAAGGTCGCCTGACCGTTGAAGTCTTGAGCCGGCGTGAAGAATACCTTGTAGCCGTCGGTCAACACCACCTGGCCGTTTTGGGCGTTGCCGACCCGGAACGTCAGATTCTCGACCGGCGTCTCCTGGTCGGAGACCAAGGCGCGCAGGTTGATCTCGGCCGTGGTTACGTCCTCGAGCGTCGTGACGGTCGTCGTCTGGGCCACCGGCGGCGAGTTGATCGGATTGATCGTAATCGTGACCGCGACCGGACCGATCGTGATCGCCTCTTGTCCCGGTCCATCGCCCACCTTCACGTCGGTGACGCTGTAGGTGAAGCCCGCCGGGCCGTTGTAGTTCGCCGTCGGCGTGAAGACGACCCGGTAGCCGTCGTGCAACACGGCCGTCCCGCCGGTCATGCCGTTGATCGCGAACGTAAGACTGGCGTCGGCCGTTTCCTTGTCGCTGACCAGGCCTCGCAGATCGACCTCCAACGTCTGATTCTCATTGGTCGTCGTCGCGAGCGTGTTCGCCACCGGCGCGTCGTTGATCGGCGTCACGGTCACGAAAACGGTCGCTTCCGAGGTTTCGGGCGGTTCGTCGCCGTCGCCCGTGTCGGTAACGGTGTACGTGAAACTGGCCGGGCCGCTGTAATCGGGAGTCGGAGTGAAGTGCGCGTGGCGTCCGCCGACGAGCGTGACCGTTCCGTTCTGCGCCCCGCCCACGGTCAACGTCAACTCGCCCACCGGCGTCTCGGTATCGTCGACCAGGTCCCACAGATCGACGATGACCATCTCGTCTTCATTCGTTGTGACGTTTCCGTTCTCGGCCCGCGGCGGATCGTTGATCGCCGCGATGTTGACGAAGAAAATCTGATCAATCGTCTTCTCAAGCGTTCCCGCGTCGCCCGTGTCGGCAACCGTCACTTTGAAGCGACCCAGCCCGTTCGTATCGAGGTTGGCCGTGAAACGAATCGTGTGGCCGTCGGGGAGCATTTCGGCGACCCCGAGTTCCGCCGACCCGGGAACCAAACCGAAAACGAGTTCATTGACGGGAGTTTCGACGTCCGTGAACTGTTCGCGCAAGTCGATCTGGATGAAGCTGTTTTCGTCGCAGTTCAACAGACCGGTTCCGATGAAGGTGGGCGAATCGTTCACGGCCGCGACGTTCACGACGACTTGCGATTCGACCGTTTCGCCACGGGAATCGGTCGCGCGAATCGTCAGGACGGCCGATCCGTGCTGGTTCGCGCCGAATTGGAGATTGAGCTGCGAATTGACCACCTGACCCGACGTGCTCGAGAGCGAAGGCGCGACCAGCGTCGGGTTGGTGTTTCCGACGATGCTCAGGGTCAGAACGTCGCCGGCGGACAGGTTCGGGTCGGCGAACAGCGTCGCCAGGCTCCTGGTGACCGTCCCCGGATCCTCGTTGACGTTGATCGGATCGAGCGCCGTGCCGAGCGTCGGCCCGTTGTTCTGAACGATCGTCTGGGTGAAGCTGCTCGTGTTGCCCGCCAGGTCCATCGAAACGACCGTGAACGAATTGGCGCCGAAGGCAAGCGGAACGCCGGCGAACTGATAGGCGCCGGTCGTGGCGTCGGCCTGCGTGACGGTCGTTCCGTTGAGCGTCAGCCGGGAACCAGCCTCGGCGACGCCTTCGAGAGTGACGTTCGTTTGGGCCGTGTATTGGTCGCCGACCGTCCCGGTGTCGTCGGTGGCAGCCAGATCGAGCGTGGGAACCTGCGGCGCGACGGTATCGATCGCCACGCTCAACGGCGCCGAGTGCCCGCTGACGTTTCCGGCCGCGTCCGTCGCGGTAATCGTGAACTCGTGCGTGCCGTGCGGGATCACGTTTGCCGTAATCGGGACCGCCGCGAGACTGCTCACCGGAATCGGATCGCCCAGGCCGTTCGCCCGGTAATAGAGGATGAACCGCGTGCCCGCCTCGGCGACGGCCGAGAAGGTCGGCGTATTGTCGGACGTGATGTTGTCGTTGTTGAAGAAGCCCAGATCGCTGGCGGCGATCAAATCGAGACCGGTCGGCGCGGCCGGCGCGACGGTATCCAACGCGAATACCACCACTAGCGGATCCGACTCGTTGCCGTGTTCGTCGGACGCGATGAGAAAGAGCGAGTGGGGGCCATTGTTGGACAATGGAGCGCCGGCAATAGCCTCGAGCTGAGCGAGGTCCAACACAAAAGCGCCGGCGGCGTCGAGATGGCCGAGGAGGCTGACGTACTCGCTCCGGTCCATTCCGTCGATCCCGGCCTCGAAGGCGACGATCTGGCCGGCATCGGTCACTGTGCCGTCGATCGTCACGTCCTGGCTGATTCCATCGCTGCTGCTGATGCCCGTGTCGTTACGCAGAGCGGCCTGGATGACCGGAGCGGCTGAGTCGCCGACCATTTCGATCGTGACTTGCGCGCCCGAGGCGTTCTTCGCCACTACGCCAAGATCGTAGCCGTTGATTTCGCTGTTGAGGTCGCAATCGAATTCGTCGCGGTAGAGGTTCTTCGTCAGGTCGATGCCGTACGAGGCGTAATACTGCTGAGTGATGAAGTTCCAGCTTCCCATCGACTGAATGGTCGCCGCTTCGGCCCACCGCAGCTCGTTCTGGTCGACGATGCCGTCGCCGTTTCGGTCGCCGGGCAGGAAGGCGTCGAGGTGGTACGTGCCGCTGGTGAGTCCCTCGGCGCGCGTCGTGATCGTGTAGGAGCCGGGACTCAGTTCGGCCAGAACCAGGCTTTCGTCGGTCCCGTTCACGTCGGAATACGCCATGACCGGCGCGATCGTGTGGCCCGACAGATCCCGGATGACAATCGTGTCCGGATCGAGCGTGCCGCCGGTGCCGCACATGCGGAAACCGATGACGGCCGAGGCGCCGGCGACCTCGAGTTGGATTTGATTGGTGTCGCCCGCCGTCAACAGACCACCGTCGAGCGAGGCGAGGATGTTGGCAGCCAAGAGACGCCGCGCTTCGAGCGGCTCGAAGGACGCGGAAAATCGGCTCGCCGAGGCAACGGTCGACGGGCGTTTCTTCTGGTGCGAAACCCGGGTGCGTACCTGTCCAAAAAGATGCCCAAGACTTCTCATGTTCCTGTATCCTGGCGTCAAGAATTACCCAGTTGGCCTAAGTCTTAATTCTCCTTAGCCTTGCAAATAATGTCAAGAACTTCGTTTGGGGAACCGACGCGAGGTTTCCGGACCATAACGGTTGGGTTTCTGGGGCAAGAACGGCAAGATTATCGTGTTTGCTTCCGGCGCAAACCGTTTGCTACCGTTTGTTTATGACCACGGTCGCGCGGCGGCATCTCGAACAATGGTCCTCCCGCGAAGGCCGCTCAAGCCGCCCAATCGTCACGTGCGGTCCCAGGCGTATCAAACCGGCCATCTCTCCCGACCGCCACGCATGGACGGGAAACGCCGCTAGAACCGTTGAAAACGCCAAAATCGCGCGAATCGCTACATTTTAGTCAACCCAACCGATCCGAATTACCGAAAAAATCGATACAGCAACTGTCCCAGGGGGATCTTGGACGACGTTCGCTGAAGTGAGTCGAAGAAGCGGTCCCTTCCAAACGGCCCGTTTGTCGATCCCACTTCGATCGAACCTCGCGGTCGCCGCCGAGGCCGTCGCGCGCCGTCGGGCGAGCAGCCCGGAAACGCGTGATCGTTGTCGTCGGATGCGCCGGCCCCTTCGTCGTTGTTGCCCGTTCGTGAAGGCGATCCAAATGCGCGCGCCGAACCCTCGCGGTCACGCGCGTGCAAAACCAGGCATATCGGCAATGCCGCCTGACGGTTGAGACGATCGGTCGATCCTTTGCTCGGCCGAGATGGATCAACGCGGAATGCGGCGCGGCCACGAGAGGAGTCCGGAGCCATGACAGCCCGCCTAATCGTTTGCGTTCTTCTGTTCGGTGCATCGACGCTTCCGCCCGGAGCGATGGCCGCCGAACCGAGCCAAACCGACACCAGGGGATACGCGGTCGTCTCGGCGGGCTATTCGGAGGTGGCCAGCAGTCCGCAAGCCGCGTCGAATCTCGACACATGGCTTACCGAAGCGGCCGACGCGCGGGCCGTCGAGGCCGAACCGCCGCATTCCGATCTGTACCTCGGCGATGCCGGATACGAAACCTACCGGACCCAAGCGGACGCCGTCTGGACCGAGGAAGACTTCTTCCACCGCGGTCAGCTCTTCGCCCAGGGCTGGCTCGACCAGGGCTTCACTTGGAATCCGGCCAGTCCCGACAGCCGGTTGAACTACCCTCTCACGTTCAACGATCGTGCAAACGAATACCAGATGAACCAACTCTATCTGGCCATGGGACGCCGCGTGAACACCGAGGGGTGCAAGTTCGATGTCGGCGGGCGGGTCGATCTGCTCTACGGCACCGACTATTTCTTCACCGAGGCGACCGGCCTGGAAAACCATCCCGACGGCACGCCGCGGTGGAACACGACCGGCCCCCGGGCGGGCGGAACGGCCGCCATTTATGGCCTGGCCATGCCGCAGCTCTACGCCGAGTTCTACATGCCGTGGCGTTATGGAACGACCGTGAAGGTCGGCCATTTCTACTCGATCATGGGCTGCGAATCGGTCATGGCCCCTCGCAACTTCTTCTACTCGCATTCGTACAGCAAGCAATACGGCGAGCCGTTCACGTTCACCGGCTTTCTGGCCAGCTATCAGTACGGCGAAAGACTGACGTTTCACGCCGGCATGACGCGCGGCTGGGATAGTTGGGAAGATCCGACCGATCGACCCGGCTTCTTGGGCGGCGTCTCGTGGACGAGCCGTGACGGACGGACCAACGTCGATGTGACGATGACGACGGGCGACGAGGAGGTCAACGGCCAAAACAACCGGACGGCTTATAGCCTGGTTCTCGCGCACCAGCTCAATTGCCGCTGGAGCTATGTCATCCAGCACGACTTCGGCGTCCAGCGAGACGGAGCCTTCGACGCCCAGTTCCAATCGGTGCCCGCACACTGGTACAGCCTCAATCAGTACCTGTTCTACACGATGAGCGATACCGTATCGCTCGGAGCGCGGTTCGAGTGGTTCCAGGACACAAACAACTACCGCGTCCTCGGGATTCCGTTCGCCTCGCAAGTGACCGGCAAGAACTACTACGAGGCGACCGTCGGGCTGAACTGGAAGCCCAGCCCCAGGTTCACCCTCCGTCCCGAACTGCGTTGGGATTGGTCCGACGTGACGCCGCCGGGCGACCGAGGCATGTACAACGACTTCCGCAGCCGACACCAGTTCACGCTGGCCACCGACCTGATCTTCATGTTCTGAGCCCCGGTTTGTCCCGCATGACTCTCACGTGAAGCCGTGATCGAGAATCTGGTCGGAAGACGACTATCTTCTCCGTGTCTTCGTGCCTTTGTGCGAGTCTAATTTCTCGCACGGAGACACAAAGTCACAAAGCCGCATTTCAACGGGCAATCAAAAAAACCCTTCTCGACTTCTTCGTGCCCTTCGTGCTCTTCG
>DOEZ01000373.1 GCA_003532715.1 Planctomycetaceae bacterium | reverse complement strand
GATGGTCGGGGAGCCGTTGATTTCGTCGGTGCCGAAGACGTAGACGCTGTTCGGATGGTTGATCGATGCGGCCAGCCGGCCCTCGCGAAGGAACCGGGCGCGGTCTTTCGGCGAATCGAACTGGCGGCCGAGGATCTTGAGCGCGACGCGGCGTCCGGTGTCTTGCTCCTCGGCTTCGTAGACGACGCCCATGCCGCCCCGGCCCAGCAGTCGCACGATGCGATAGGGGCCGAACGTCTCGCCGGCATTGGGCAGCACGCGCTGCGGGCCACGGCCGCCCGTGTCGACGACGGTTGCGTTCGGGTCTGTTTCGCTGGCCATGCCGGCCTGCAACAGGCAACGGGGGCACAGCCCGGCGACCGCGTCGTCGGCCAGTTTGGCTCCACATTCGGCGCAGTTTCTTGATGGCGTGTTCATCGGTTCCCCCGCGTTTGGTTACGCCTTGATTTGCATAGGACTGTAAGGTGGGGCGGTTGCAGCGAGTTTTGCCGTAGAATCTGTGCTTTTCCGATAAGGCTCGCTGCAATCGCCCCACCCTTCTAAGACGGAAACCGACGGACAGGTTACAGAGGTTCGTGGAATTATTGACCCAATGCGGAGAATAACTGGCCGATTTCGTCGTCGATTTCCGCGACGTGGGCGACGGTCTTGGCGATTTCGTCGCGGAGCACCCCCCGATAGCGTCGGCGCAGGCGATGCACGGCGACCTTGACGGCGCCTTCGGACATGCCGATTCGGGCCGCGAGGTCGGCGTAAGGCAGCGAGGCACTGTCGCCGGCAAGGCAGCCGCGCAACTGCTCGAAAAGGGCCCGCCGGCCGGTCGTTGCGTACTCCTCGCCGAGCCGCGTCAACACTTGATCGAGCAAGGTCAAGGCCCAGCGTCGTTCGAAGAGTCGTTCCGGAGTCTCGTCGTCGTGGGGTTCCCGGCGGTAGCGGTCTTCGGCGGAGATCGCATCGAGTGGAACGAAGGCCCGTCCGCCGCCGCGTTTCAGCGTCTTCTCGCGTGCCCACTGATTGGACAGAAAGTGCTTCATCGCTACCAGGAGAAACGAGCGGAATTTGCCCTTCGAGCGGTCCACGTCGCCCAGGTAGTCTTTCTCCAGCAGACGCAGGAAGAACTCTTGCGTCAGGTCTTGGGCATCTTGGGGACCGTGACCTTGCCGGCGGACGAAGGCGTAGAGCGGATACCAATAGATCTGGCAGAGCGAGGCGAGTGCCTCGCGGCCGTGGGAAGCCTCGCAGTCGGCCGCCGCCAGGACGAGACTCCAGTGTGTCGTCATGAACCGGCCGCCGCCAGCCGAAGACGGAGGTTTTGCGTCGTTGGCCATGGATTGCCGTCGATGAGGGGAAGAAGCCGCACAAGGTTCGGCTCTTAGTCTACTGGGTGGGCGCTGCGTGTCAAGAATCGGTGGGTTCCCGAGTCGCAATGCCCATTCGAAACACGGCGCGAAGCGCAAGCGAGGGATTTGACGGGAGGTTGACGGGAGGTATTTGACGGGAGGTATTTGACGGGAAGGTTTGACGCGATTATCCCTCGCTTGCGCTTCGGGCTAGTATGTGTTTGTGAGCAGCTCAAACGGGTCGCTCTAGGGCTTGGGATGGTGCTTCGGGTCGGCGTGGGCCGGTGGCAATCTGGGTAATCTTTTCCTAAGCCGTTTCACCCCGTATTGCACCCCCCGAATTGCGCGGATAAGATGGTGGTCGCTACCCCTTGTGGACGTTGGATTCTGTCGGCGCGACAGGATCGGACAGCGTGACATTCAACCATCTGACCCAAGCGTAGGCCGCACACAATGGAAACGACGACCTCGAAGAAACCCAGCAAGATATTGCCCGCCAATGCGTACACGAAGCTCGCGCCGGGCGAGGAGTATCAGCCGATCGTGCCGGCTCGAGACCGCCGAGCGGAGGTGACCGCATGGTCGGTCACGGTCGGACTGATCATGGTGGTGGTATTCTCGGCGGCATGCATCTATATGGCGCTTCGCGCGGGCAATGCGATCGAGGCGGCCATTCCGATTGCGATTCTGGCCATCTTTTTTGGTCGAAGGGGCCTGAAACCGAGCGGCAAAAGCACCATTCTCGAAAACGTCATCGTGCAGTCGATCGGGCAGGCGGCCGGCGTGGTCGCCGCCGGCGCGNNCGATCGGCGGTTTCTTGGGCACGGTGCTGATTATCCCTCTGCGAAAATACTTCGTCCGAGATCTCCACGGCGAGCTTCCCTTCCCCGAAGCCACGGCCATCAACGAGATTCTCGTATCGGGCGAGAGCACGTCGAAGAGCGCTGGCAAGGTGTTGCTCATGGCTTTCGGCCTGGGCGCGGTCTACGACTTCGTGGTCGAGGCGGTTCATGCATGGAACCCGGTCATGACCACCAAGACGCTTCTTGGGGATTTCGGCGAGAGGATGTCGTCGATCCGCCTTGACGTGTCGGTCAACGGGATCGCGGCACTTTTTGGGCTCGGTTACATCATTGGTCTGCGTTATGCGGCGGTGATTGCCGGCGGATCGGTATTTGCCTACCTGGTGCTCGTGCCGTTGATTTTTCACTTCGGCTCGCAGATACCCGAATTCGCGTATGCCGGCAAGCAATACGTCATCGCCAACATGGATTCCGACGCCATTTTTGGCGCGTTCGTCAAGCCGATCGGAATCGGGGCCATTGCCGTCTCGGGCATTATTGGGATCATCCGCATGGGCAAGATCGTCTTGGGTTCGATTTCGCTTGGATTCAAGGGACTCAAGGGGGGGCCGGTCGAGGCGGCGCCTCGGACACAACTCGACATGACACCCCGCAGCGTTTTGCTGATCCAGGTGGGCTCGACGATTCTCATGGCGGTTCTGTTCTTCGCCGTGGGCATGTTCACCTCCGGTCCTGGCACCGAGGGCGGTTTCTCGGTGGGGCAGTGTGTCCTATATGCAGTTGTCGGCGCGGCGGTTGGTTTTATTCTGTCGTTTTTGTTCACTCCCGTGGCGGCCCAGGCCATTGCGATTGTCGGCGTCAACCCGGTTTCCGGCATGACGCTCATCACGGTGGTGCTGACGATTCTGGCGTTGGTGTCGATCGGCTTGAAAGGGGATGCCGGAATGTTCATCGCCCTGATTGTCGGCTGTGCCGTCTGCACCGCGCTGTCGACTTCCGGGGCGCTCATTTCGGACTTCAAGATCGGCTACTGGATCGGATCGACGCCGAAGAACCAGGAAGTCTGGAAATTCGCCGGCATCATCGTCGCGTCGTTGGTCGTGGCCTTCGTGATTCCGATCATGGATTCGGGGTATCACTTCACGATCGAGGATCCGACCACGGGCGAGATGGTCTCGAACACGAAGGTGCTGCCCGCGCCCCAGGCCAATATGATGGCCGCCGTGAGCAAGGGTTTACTGAAGGATCCGGCCAACCAACCGTGGCTCCTTTACGGTTTAGGGGGCTTGATGGCTATTGTTCTCTACATGGCGGGCGTTCCGATGCTGGCGTTTGCGTTGGGTATCTACCTACCCATTCCCATCAACGCGGCCGTGCTGGCGGGTGCATTCGTGTCGCACCTCGTGGGGAAGACGGGCGGCACGGAGAAGGTGAAGAAAGCGAGGCAGGATCAGGGCATTCTGATTGCGTCGGGACTCATGGCCGGAGCCGCCATCTTCGGCATCGTTACGGCCGTTCTGCGCCAACCGGCCCTCGGGGCGCCCATTCGGTTCATTTCGATCGGCGAGGATTTCGTGCTCAAGCACACCGAGGCCGGCGAAGCGTTCCTCGAAAGCGAGTCGGCTCGCTGGTATGAAGGTTTTAACGGCCAGATGATCAGCCTCGTCATGTTCATCGGCCTCGGCGTCGTCTGTTTCCTTCTGGCGAGAGCGGGCGCCCAGTGGTCGCTGCGCGAGGAGGCCGAAGCCGAGGCGGCGGCTGATAACACCTAGGCCCGCGCGGCGCGATGATGAGCATGGACTTGGTTCTTACGCCCAGCGCCCATCTGTTGCTCGAAGCGGTTTCGACCGAGGCGGCCGACAAGAAGGCCGTCAAGCCGATGCCAACCGCGCTCAACGACGGCGCGAATCCATCGAAGTCCGGGCCAAGGAAACTGTTGGGCAAAACGACCGTCGGGAAGAAGACCGCGGAGTAAGAGGCCGCCTCGAAGGCGAGATCGGCCAAGAAGCCGACGCAGAAGAGCGTATTCCCCTTGCGTCGCGCGCGGAAGCGCCGGGTCGAGTGGAATCGACGACGTCTTGTCGTCCCGGGGCCTCGTACGATAGAATGAAGACGGCTTCGACGCCGACACAATACCCCGCCCCCCGCCCCCCACTCCCTCCCTTCGACCCCTTCCCCGCGAGGAACCGAACATGGCACACCGCTCTCGCCTCATGATGCTTGCTGCAATCGCCTGGTTTCTGACATTCGGCATCTCCGAGGCGCGCTCGTCGAATCGTGACCTGGGACCGGTCATGCCGCTCGTCCTTCAGCACGACAGCCCGCCGAAGGCAGCTTCGATGCAGAAGCGGGTCTATCGAATCATGCAAGAGCAAGCTCGGTACCTTCTGACCTTGGTACGTCCCTGGGAAGACGACTCGCAAGTCGCGCTCATGACCAAGAGCATCAGCGGAGAGCATGGCATTCGTCCGAACACGGGCATGATCGAGGGACTCGCCTTCCTGTATCGTTTCGGTCCTTACGATGACAAGCTCGTCGGGCGAAGCCGTGAGGAGCTTCTGCGCGAAGTGATCGTGCCGATGATGGGCTACTGCGTTGCGACGCACTGCACGGGCGATCGTGCGACCAGCGACGGTAAACCGTGGGGCGACGCTTGGCAATCGGCCCACTGGGCACAAATGCTGGGCATGGCCGCGTGGTGGCTCTGGGACGATTTGCCCGGCAATCTGCGAACCGGAGTGCGCCGCGTCGTGGCTCACGAGGCCGACCGGATTGCGAACGCCGAGCCTCCCCACCAGCTCCGCCGCGACACGAAGGCGGAGGAAAACGCCTGGAACAGCCAGATTCTGGCGATCGCGCCTCTGCTGATGCCCGACGATCCTCGCCGGGATGGCTGGGAACGCGCGTTTCGGAAGTGGGCCCTATCGGCGTTCTTGCGTCGGAGCGACGAACGCTCGCCGACTGTCGTCGATGGCCGCCCCGTCGCGGAGCAATTCACCGGTGCGAATATCCTCGAAGACTACACGCTCGAAAATCACGGATTCGTGCATCCCGATTACATGACGACTTATAGCTTGACCGTCGGATGCTCGCTTCACCATGCCCTGACCGGTCGCCAACCGCCCGAGGCCCTGCTTTATAACGTCTCGAACGTGTTTGAGAATCTCAAGTGGTTCTCGCTTCCGGACGGTGGATTCGTCTATCCCAACGGTCAGGACTGGGAATTGTTTCGCAACCCCATGTGGTGCTACAAGCACATTCTGA
>DOEZ01000030.1 GCA_003532715.1 Planctomycetaceae bacterium | reverse complement strand
TCGCAAGAAACCGACGCGAACTATCGTACAGAAACCACCGTCGGCGGGAATTCACAGGGGGGAATCACCTCGCGAGCAATATCTCGCTCTCGCTCGCGAGCACTCAATGTATGCTCTATTGTAATTGTTTTGAGATGAATCGTCAATGATATGCTCGACTCCACGTGCCCGCACGATCGCCCGCAATCCACCCTTTTGTCGGCATTTCTTGTTGCGCGAGGGGGGCCGCGTCGGCAAGAAGACGGCTTTCCCGGAACTACCTCACACCCCCCTCGCGTCGCCCGTGCTATCCACAGCCCGACCAGGTCCGTCCGCGCGAGCACCGCCTCCGCTTGCTTTTCGGCCGGCTTACTCGGCCGGTCTATTCGGCTCCAATCAAATCTACTCGGCCGTCTCGTACCAGTCGCCGCGAAGCCAATCGACGAGCACCTCGATTTGGCGATCGGTCATCAGGTTCATCGACTGATCGTCCGTTTCGGCATAGGCCGGCATTCGATCATTGTTCCGGCCGTAGAAACGCTGGAGAGTCGGGTCGCGAACAATGCCGATCGTCCACTCTCGCGAGCCATAACCCGTCAGGTCGGGCGCCGTTCCCAGGCGGCCATTGCGGCCGAATCGATGGCAGTCAGTGCAGTAGTCGCCCAACAGAATCCGACCCTCTGAAATCTGGCTGGCATCACGACGATCGATCTCTCGTTGCGACGAGAGCTTCGCCTCGGCCGAGAGCGCCATGACCATAAGATCGCGGTCCTTCGGCTCCTCGTCGAAGATGTCGCCCAACTCCTCCTTGACAAAGTCCGCCATCTTGCCATTTTTGAAGGCCGTGTTGCCGAAATACTGATCGCCGCTAATTCCCTTCGGATCCAAGAATCCCTCGAGCCACTCGCGTGAGCCGAATCGGAACAGGTTCGGAGCCGACGACTCCTCCGCCTTAATGTCGTCGGGCGTGCCGCCCACGTAATTGTGACACGTCGCGCAATGCTGCGCGAACAGAAGCGGCCCCTGCACCTTGGGGTCGTCGTTGAGTAAGGTCCTGGCGCCGGTCGGCGGAATGCCACCATGTCGGCGGATCAATACCGGCAGCCGCTCGGCAGCCAGACGACTTCGGCGAATGACCGCTTGATGTTCCTCGTTCGCGCGGTCGTCGGCGACAACGTGGAACGCCAAATAACCGTTTCCGACAAGCAAGACGACAATCAAGAGAACATTGAAGATGTGGCCAGCCCGAAATCTTCCAATGAAGGGCATCAACAAAAACAAACACACCACCACGGTCGGCACAACGAAAACCGGCATGATCGTGTCGCCCGAGAAAATGTCAAGTTTCGCGAATCCGTAGAGCCCCATGAAGGCCCACTCGGGCCGCGCGGCGTCGTAGAAGCTGGTCTGATCGGCCGGCACGCCCAATTCCACGCCGCGCGTGTCCCCGATCGTTCCATGCGATACGGCAAGTCCAAGAATCACCGCCAGCAATATCAGGCATGCAATCACGTTGAGCAACGCCTGGTTCGGCCAATACGACGAACCGTCGACGCTCGGCGCGGGTTCGACCGCCGCCGCTCGTCGTGCGAACCACCAGCGCAGAACCAACAACCCGCAAAAAGCCCCCGCGAGGACAACGGCGTGCAACGTGGTAAACTGCGAAAGCGTCAAGTTGCCGAATTCCGGTCCCGCCGCCGCCAGCTTGAAAAGCGAGCCGCCCACAACCGGCAACGACTGCAAGAACCCGACCCGCGTCAATGTAGCCGAGTGGCTATTCTGGTCCCACGAGAGCAAATCGCCCGTCAGCAGCAGCCCGAGTGTCACCATACCGAGAAACAACACGCACCAGAAGACGCATTCTCGCGGGGCGCGGTACGTTCCACGAAAGATCATCCCGACGAGATACACACCGACGAGCACCAAGACCGCCTGGCCGCAATAGTGATGTACGGCTCGCAATAGCCAGCCGCCTTGTGTGTCGTATTGAAGATAATACACGCTCTCCCAGGCCGTCGTCGAACTGGGACAGTATCGCATCAACATGAATACGCCGGTGACGGCCTGCATGAAAAACGCAAAGACCAACAGGCAAGGCAACGTGCGGCAAAAACAGGGCCTGCCCGGCACGCGTGCCGCACGGCACTGTCCCAAGCACTCGCCCAGGCCGGTTCGACTATCGATCCACCGCCACAACGCTTTCATGGCTTCACATCCTTATTCAACAAATCCGGGACCATGCAATCTTCTCATGACTCGGCCACTTTCCGAGAGATGCCCATCCGGAACTTCTCGTATCGGACCCAAACATCTCCCTCGCGAATCTCGACGTCCGGCAGCGTGTCCATGTCGCGCGGACTCTTCGAATCGGGGTTGGTCCGACGGCCGTCGATGTCAAAATAGGCCATGTGGCAAGGGCACAAGAAACCCTTCGTCTTCGCGTCATATCCGACAAAACAGCCCGCGTGCGGACAAATGACCGATAGGGCCACCACCTCGTTATTGTCCTTGCCGTCCTTTCGCCGCAGAAAGATCGACCCGATCGGCACGTTTTTGTACAACGTCCAGGCGTCCTTGCGGTCGGCAATGATCGGAAACCGCGCCGGCGTGCCGTCCTCCGGCACATTGGCCAGCGTGGTCACACGATAGAACTCGCCACCGCGCTGCTTCTGACGCAGCGGTTGAAGAAACGAAAACAGGCCGACGACCACGGGGGTCGCCAACGATGCCGCGCCGAGGACGATCGCCGCCGCCTTGGCGAAGAAGCCTCGCCGCGCGGTCGCATCGCCCGACGCGTTTCCCCCGCAACAACACGCGGGTTTGGTCTGATCCGAAGAAGGAACGTTTGCCATTGGCCAATCCTTCCCACAATGGTGAGTGTTTCAGTTATTCCATCGTGGCGCGCACGGCGTCGAGCACGCGCCGGCGAACCGTTTCGAGCGATCCTTCGACAAATGCACCCGAGGCGGCCTTGTGTCCGCCGCCGCCGAATTGCTCGGCCACTTGCGAACAGTCCATTTTGCACCGGCTTCGAAAACTGATCTTGAAACCGCCGCCCGGCTGCTCGACGAAGATCACGGCCCCTTCCGTTCCGCCGACGGCCAGCGTCAGATTGATCACGTCCTCGCTGTCGGTCGGCAAGGCGCCGGTCGCCTCGAAATCGGCCCGCTCGATCCACGTGTAGATGAGCCGGCCGTCGAGTTCCGTCTCGGCCCGGGCCATCGCGCGGCCGACCATGTGCAAACGCGCCAACGTTTNNCTCGTACAATTGGGCGTAGATTCCATGGGGCGAGGCGCCGGCGTCGACCAGCCGGGCGGCCAGGCGATACGTGTCGCCGGTGGTCGACGCGAACCGGAACCAGCCCGTGTCGGTCGATACGGCGGCGTACAAGGCCGTGGCGGCTTCCTCCGAAAGTTCCACGCCCAGATGTTCGGCCGCCTCGGCAACCAGCCGACCCGTCGCTTCCGCCGTGTTTTCGCGAAACGCTTCCGCCCCCAGGTCGTCGTTGCTGACATGATGATCGACGATCAGCTTCGGGCCGGCGAACGCGCGCACGACCTCCTTCATGTGATTCAACTGGGCCCACGCCGACGTGTCGAGCACGATCAACACGTCGTATCGGTCGATCTCGGCGGGCGTGATGTCAACGTCCAGTCGCTTGATCCGATTCCGGCGGTCGATCCATCGCAGATTCGGCGGCACCTCGTAACCCAGCACGATGACGGCTTCCTTGCCCAGCGATTCGAGAATCAGGGCCATGGCCAACGCACTGCCCAACGCGTCGCAGTCGGGCCGGACGTGGGTTGTCAACACAAACCGATGGTGCTCGCCGATTAGGGCCTCGAACCGAGCCCAATCGACGGGCATGGTCGATGGCTTGACGTCGGATGCGGGTTTCATCATCAAGTTTTCCTCGAAGAACCAAGCACGCCGCGGCTCCGCCGGAGTCGGATTACGATCGACGCGAGCATCACACGGCGGCGACAATCCGTTCCACCGCTTCGACATCGCGGCGCATCCGCGCAATCAGCGAATCCACGCCGCTAAACCGTTCAATGTCCCTCAGGCGGGCAAGAAAGTCAACCTCCACCGTGCGGTCGTAAAGGACTCCCTCGTACCCCACCAAGTAAGCCTCCACCTTCACCTCGCTCTCACCAAACGTCAAATTGGGGCCGAGACTCAAGGCGGCGGGCCAGGCGGCGCCGTCAACCCAAGCCCGGGCGGCGTAGATGCCCTCGCCCGGCAACAACGTGTCGATCCGACTCAGATTGGCGGTTGGGTAGCCAAGTTGCCGACCTCGTCCTTCGCCTCGGACCACAACGCCCCGGATCCGGTAGGGTTCGGTCAACATCCGATTTGCTTGCTCAATCGCGCCCTCGCCCACCAAGCGGCGGATTCGCGAACTCGAAACGATCTCGCCCCCAACCCGAACCGGCTCGGCCACTTCCAGAACCATGCCGGCCTCGGAGCACAAACGGCCCAACATCTCCAGGTCGCCCGATCGATTGCTGCCGAAGTAGAAATTCGGACCCTCGACAACGGCTCGCGCTTGCAGGGAACCGACGACCACTCGTTCGAAGAAAGCCACCGGATCCAGACGCAGGAACGTCCGATCCGTCGGATAGGCAATCACGGCGTCGACGCCCAACCGCTCCAGAAGCTCCGCCTTTCGCTCCGTCCAACTCAGCGACGGGGGCGTTTGCTCGGGCCGCAACACGCGCGCCGGGTGAGGATCGAGCGTGAACACGACCGCCGGCCCGGCCACCTGGCGGGCCTTGTCACGCAACGCCGCGACGAGCCTGGCATGGCCCGCATGCACGCCGTCGAAGTTGCCGATCGAAACGGCGCCGCCGCGGAATTGGCTCGGGAAATCGTCAAGGCTGCGAAAGAGATTCACGGCAATCGGCAATCCATGCGTTGGTGGCTTCGTTGGTGGCTTCGTTGGTGGCTTGTTCTTTCAGGACGACGCACCGCTCTCGGCGCCGCCCAGCGGCTCGATGCGGCGGATCTCGTCACGGAGTCGCGCCGCCTCCTCGAACTCCTCCGACTCGATCGCCCGCTGAAGCTCCCGACGAAGCATGTCGGCCGTCTGCTCGCCTCGCGCGGCCAGGGACTTGTCTCGCTCCTCGATAATCGTCTGGTGCCACTTCCGCAACTCGATCAGCTCGGCGCACTCGTCGGCGCGGTCCTCCTGCCGGTACTCCTCGAGGAATTCCTGAATACCCTCGATGCTCGATTCGACTGCCCCGATCGCCGCATCGAACTCGCGCAACGCAACCAAGGGCGTGGCGACCGCGCGAGCATGCATCATCAGCACGTAGGGCCGCCACTGATCGAACTGGAGTTTCGCCCCGTCGTTCCGAACGTGCTCGCGCACAAACGAGAAGAGACGCACGTTGCGCATGGTGTCGCGGGCACACCATTCGTATTTCTTCAAGTGCCAGAAGCACAGATATCGATGGTAGTATTGAACGCTCTCAATCCAAAGCCGCTGACACGCCTCGCGGTCCAGCTCGAACGGCGGCGAGTCGAGATGGGCCTCGTCATGGGCCTCTTGCAGCCGTTGGTAGTATTCGAACCAGGATTCGTGATTCTCGGGACGCAATCCGTCGGGACGCCCGTCCAACTCCATTTGCAGAAGTCCGAGGTCGACGCGCAACTGGACCCGCTCGCGACCGTCCTCGCCTCGAATGATGCGAGTCGTGACGGTGTTGGGATCGAACTCCCACTGCCGAAGAATCCTCGATATGTCGTCGCTCATGGTCGAAATTCCGCGCAACGCCGGCGCGACTCGTCGGGTCAAGGCCGACCCGGCGTTCAGCGAATCACGGCCGGCAGAGCACCAGTCTACCCCCTTCGGGCATGAAGCGAAACGGGGGAAGGGCCAAAAATGGAAATCTTCTCGACGCCCTTGTCCCCGGACGGACCGCGCCGACGCTCCCGATTTCACTCGTCGATGTCGCGGGCAACCGGCCCGAGAGTCTTCGTGTTTCGCTCGATGGCGACCACAACCATCCGTTGTTCCGAACCGTCCACGCTGTCGGCCACCAAGGGAAGCACTTGTCGCCGATTGGGCATCGTCAAGCGAACGGTAAAGGTGCCGTCGTCTCGCACGGGAATCGGCTGCCCCTTCACCGTCAAATGCGCCCCGGGGTGAGTCGCGCCGAACAGAACCACCTCGGCATCGACCTCCAACGGAAATCCGTCCATCTCCTCCATGGAATCGGACGAGGGAACCCGATAGCGGGGAATCAACGGGCCGTTCATCGGCCGGCGAAGTTTCTGCTCGAACACCTCCCTCAGCTCCGACGCGGGCGCCTCGGAACTGTAACCGCCGCTCAGCGCGTAGATATGTTCGGGGTTCGCCGCAACTCCGGCCCAGTGACCGTCCATTCCCGCGCCGTTTTGTCCCTTGTGCGGCGAAGTCGAAACAATGTTGCTTTTCGCCAGGGCAAGAAACCGGCCGTTGGGGGCCAAATAGCCAATCTCGACTTGGAATCGTCTCGGGGGATCCGGAACGTCGATGTACCAGTTATCGACCGCTCCATGAATCTCGATATCGCGTAATGTCGTTCGCACGGATCGCGATTCGCCGCCTCTGGCGATTTCGGAAAGCCGCAGAATCGGTTTCGCATCGTGCCACAGCCGGCCCAGGGCCGCTTCGGCTCGGTCAATGCTCCGCGCGGTCAACTCCCAATAGGCCTGTAGCCAATAAGCGTCACGAACCATGACCACGAGTCGATCCGCCTCGCAATGGCGGTTCTGGTCGATGGCCTTGTGAGCCAAGTCCTTGGCATGAGCCAGCTTAGCGCGAATCTTCCGCAACTCGCTTGCCGTACGAGGCGAGTAGACTGCTTTCTTCGGCTGAAAACGTCCGTTTGCCCCTCGCTTCTGCTCGCCATTCTCGGATTCCGCGCGTTCGCGTCCGTTGGAAGGATGTCCCCCGTGTCTCGTTGCCGACGGTTTTGCGGACTTCAAGATTGCTCGGATCAACTGCTCCTTGCGCATCGCGTGCCACCCCAAAACGCCCTCGCGTTTGGCCATGGCCGCTAATTCCTTTACGGTCCGAGCTCTCAGGTTTGCTGCGTTCATCACCAAGATGATTACCTCCTCACCGCCCTGTTCCCACGGCGGCGCGCTGGTTGACATTGGCTATGTCGTCCGTGACGGTATCGGCATGCCCGCCTTGCGCCGAGCACAAGGCGGTTGTCTTTCGGAGGGAACCAGATCAACCGGAACGGATAACCACCGCCCATCTGAATGCACGGCACTTCGCGCGTTTCACATGGTCCCAAGCATCCACTCCCCGGCGTCTGTCGGTCGCCATCCGGCAAGGCAGGCTCCCGGCCCGGGGGGCCAGGCTACGCCGGACAGCACCAATACTCGGATTATAACCGCATTGCTCCTGAAATGCAATGATTTACTCCCCAGCGACACGCTCCACCGATCAGCTCTCTCAACTGTAAACCTTTGTAAAACATACACTTGTGGCATGGCTGACTCCTGACGTCAACCGCGTTTTGGGGCAATAGAAAACAACCTAACCCGAAAGCGGGGGATTTGCGGATTCTCCCGCCATCGGCCATCGTCGAGCCACCACGTTTTCGCGTGGGAGCGCCGAGCGACACCGAACGTGGACACCCGAAATCCTCGCCGGACTGGTGCGACTTAATCCGAGAATCAATGCGGCGACTTCGCCCCATCGCCACTGTCAGACTGTCTCTCCCCGCCAGTTGACTAGATGGGGCCGACGACTTAAACTAACGGGCTTTGTTGGGACGTTAGTTGGACCGTCGGCCTGATCCCAGTCTTTCCTCCCCAGGGCCGTGCGCGAAACCGGCCCGATTTTCGTAAGCGGCCCCTTGCTGATGAACCATCCCGATGATCGTTCGGCACTGGCGGTGGCAGCCGCTCGGGCGTCGCACGTCACAACCATTGCAATGGAGATGGCCTTGCCGACGCTGCTGGGTCATTGGATCGACCGACGGTTGAACACCGGCTTCGTGTTTCTGCTGCTAGGCGCCGTATCGGGCATCGTGCTCGGCATGTGGCACCTGCTGCAATTCGCCCGCCAGTTGAACACCCAGACGCCGAAGGCCGCCAACCGGCATGCGACTCGGACTGCCACGACGAAAACACCTGATAAGGACGTGGAATGATATTCAACGAACGAAAGCTGATTTCGCGGATGATGCTTCTTCGGTGTTTGGTGAAATCGAGGTAGCTCGCCGATGGCGAATTCATCCGACGTTGTGCTACATGTGAAAGACTGCACGTACTTTCACTTTCCCAACGGCACCGAGCACGGCCTGATCGTCCCCATCCCGCAGCCCTACGCTATCGCGCGCGATTGGCTGGGCATGGAACACCCACCGATATGGCTACACGACTGGCAAATCACCAAGTTCATGGTCACCGAACTGTTCGTTGCCGTGCTCATGCTGGCGGTATTCTTGATTCTGGCGCGGCGCATCGTCCAGGGTGGGCCGCCCAAGGGCCGATTCTGGAACTTTTTCGAGGCCCTGTTGATCTTCACCCGCGACAAGATCGCACGACCCGCCATGGGCAAACGCGATGCGGACCGTTTCATGCCGTATATTTGGACCATTTTTTTCTTCATTCTGTTCTGCAATCTGGTCAGCCTCCTGCCCTGGATGGGCTCGCCGACCGGGGCCTTGGGCTGCACCGGCGCGCTGGCCCTCATCGCCTTCGTCGTCTGCATCGGGGCGGGCATCGGACGGTTCGGCGCGATCGGCTACCTCTTCAACCAGGTGCCCGACATGGAACTGCCGCTGGTGCTGGCCGTGTTTCTCAAGCCGATGATCCTGGCCATCGAACTGTTCGGCCTTGTCGTCAAACACTTCGTCTTGGCCGTGCGTCTTCTGGCCAACATGTTCGCCGGCCATCTCGTGATGGCCGTGATGGTCGGTTTCATCGTCCAGTCGGCCGGCCTGATGGTCTGGTACGGCGTCATGCCCGCCAGCATTTTCGGAGCCGTCGCCTTGAATCTGCTCGAACTGTTCGTCGCCTTCCTGCAGGCGTACATTTTCACGTTTCTTTCCGCTTTGTTCATCGGCATGGCGATCCACAAGCACTAACCACCCGACGCCGCGCCGAATCCATGCGACTAGGAGTAACCCGAAGACAAGCCGATTATACAGATCGTCGCCTCGGCGACGGACGCGGTTTGCCGCTTACACGACGCGTTTACCATTAAGGAGAAGACCCAAGTGATTAAGTTTGTAAGAGTTTCCATGCTGTTTGTGGCTCTGTGTCTCGTGGCCGTGCCCGCGACGGCACAGACCGAAGAAACTTCCAAAGTTGAGGGTTCCAACAACGCGGTCGCCACCGACACCGCCACCGACACCGACGCCAGTCCCACAGCCCAGCCTCAGGCCGCCAACAAGTCGTTGGCCTATCTGGGCGCGACGCTCGGCTGTGCCGGAATCATGATCGGCGCCGGCTACGGCATTTCGAGGATCGGCTCCGCGGCGGTCGAAAGCATGGCGCGTCAGCCGGAAGTGGCCGGCAACATCAATACGGCCATGATCGTCTCGGCCGCGTTGATCGAAGGCGCCACGTTCTTCGCGCTGATCGTCTGCCTGCTTTCGTTCATCATGTAGTCGATCGCGAAGCCGGCATCCCGGTTCTTCGCCGGCCAAGGAAACCAACGAAATGAAGTGCCTTCCAATCATCGCCGTTCTGGTCGTTGCGTCGGCGGTCGCGCCGCGGTCGCCCGGCATCGCCGTCGCTTCCAACGGAGAAGAAGCTGGGGCCGAAGCACGAATTGCCGCCGAAGGCGAGGCCGCCGACCAACTTGTCCGTCGCGGCGTCGATGCCGACTTGGGTGTAAGCTCGGCCGCCGGTCATGCCTCGCCGTCGGACGCCCCCCATGGCACGCCCAACCTGAATCCTTTGGAGTGGCAGAGTGATCTCGCGCTCTGGACCGGCATGGTCTTCGTGGTGCTATTCTTGGTGCTTCGGAAATATGCCTGGAAACCGATTGCCGACGGCCTCGACAAACGCGAAAAGGGAATCGCCAGCGAGATCAGCCAGGCCGAGCAGGCGAATCGCGACGCGAAGCAACTTCTGGTCGAATACCAACGGAAGCTCGACTCCGCGACCAACGAGGTTCGCCAAATGCTCCAGCAGGCTCGCCGCGACGCCGACAAGGCGGGCCACGAGATCGTCGAGGCGGCGCGTCGCGAGGCGAAGACCGAGCAAGACAAGGCGCTCGCCGATATCGACCAAGCCCGGGACGAGGCGCTGGGCGATTTGGCCCAGCGAGGCGCGGCGTTGGCCGTCGAATTGGCCGGCAAGATCGTCAAGACCGAATTGAAGCCCAACGACCACCTCGACCTGGTCCAACAGGCCGTCCACGATTTCGTCCAACCCAACGGCGGCCGGAAGGCGAAGTGAGACGATGATGCTCGAAGACAACTCCGATCGCGATGCACGGCGAGCCGCCGAGATGGATCCCGACGTCGATCGCCAAGCCATCGGCGCCGTCTACGCCGAGGCGATTTTGTCGCTGGCCGACGCCGCCTCGGCCGACGCAATCATGGAGGTCTTCGATGCCGTGGTGCGGGACGTGCTCGATTCGTTTCCCGACTTCGAGCGAATTCTTCAATCGGCCCTGATTTCGCGACGCGAGAAGCTCGCCCTGCTCGATCGGGTCTTCGACTCTCGCGTGCCGACCGTTTTTCTCGACTTCCTCAAGGTGATTGCTTGCCACGATCGCATGGACTGCCTCCGCGCAGTCCATGCTCAGGCCCGCGCTCTCCACGATAGAATGAGAGGTCGAGTAGCGGTCGAACTCGCCACCGCCGTGCCGATTGACGACGCGACCGCGAATCGACTCGCCGACCAACTACGCGACCTTCTCGGTGGCGAGCCGCTGATGAGCCGTCGAGTCGATCCCGACATTATCGGCGGAGCCGTCGTTCGCGTTGGCGACACTATCTACGACGGATCGATCGCGACTCAACTCCAAATCGTTTGTCAGAAAATGATCGACAGGAACGTTCATGAAATTCAAAACCGACGAAATCGCCTCGGTAATTCGCCGCGAGATTGAGCAATACCAGTCCAAGATCGACGTCCGC
>DOEZ01000238.1 GCA_003532715.1 Planctomycetaceae bacterium | reverse complement strand
GGGACAATCCTCCTTGGCCCAAAGGTCTTCTCGAACGACGCCGAACGTGTCGGGCACGGGGACCGATTTGCCGCCGGCCGCCGCAAAGAGCGGTATTTTGGCAACCTTCCAGTCCAGTCGGGCCGCCTTGATCGCCTCGGCCGCCGTTGCCGGTCCGTTCAAGCCCCAGGCCAAGTTCCCCCCAATCGCTCGTCCAAATCCTCGTTGGCACACTCCTCCCTGATTTCTTCTGCTGAATGGAATCTGTGGTGTGGGTCAAGGCTGCACCGCGCCGCGAGAGTCTTCAGTGCGGCGTAGATGAGGTCACCCTGCTCGGAGGCAGACAGACACCGAAACCGCCGCAGCAAGCCCCCTTCCTCAATCGACTCATCGGGTTTGGGCTGGGATTCAAGATTCATCGCATACTCCCCAATTCTACGCGACGGCTCTGTGGACCTCGTGGCACTTGGCGATGGCGTGCTTGCCATGCCGAGATGTCCGGTCGGGCGTCATTGATCGTACCCGATGGGATAGCCCCGGTGAAGTATAACACGTGACCGATGGAGGGTCGCCATGTGTCAGGACAGGGCTAAGGAGGCTGACGCCGAGGTTGCCTATTTTATTTTTTTTATTTTTTTGCGAGAGCCGGACAGTGGACAGGTGCTACCGGCTGACGCCGAGGGGTGGGGGGTCCGGTAAAGTTTTCGGGCCGGTCGAGTTTTCGGGATCGCGAATCCTCAAATCCCAAGAAGCTGATGCCGCCGCCTTGACCGTCTCGACGGCGACCCCCGCTCTCGCCTCATTTCGGGACTTGTCCCAAAACCGATGACGCCGGGCTCATTCCGTGTTTGCTCTTACGCTCCTGCTCGGTCGTACCCTGCCGACCCCGAGGTCGCCTCGCCGACCAGCGGCATGTCCGTGACCGACGTAACCAACACGGGATCGTCCGGCCGACCGTGTTCGCCGCGACGATCCGTGGGATAGACCGCGGGAACCGGTAGCCTCTGGATCGTCGTCAAACTCGTCTCTCCGCTCGCACGTCCAAATCACTCGGATCGACCGTCGTGAAGGTGTAACGAGTCATCCTCCCCTCGAAATCGCCGGTAGACACACCGATTCTAAACGACTTACGACGACCAATCTATGTAACGGGTGAAGTAAGAACGACACTTGACAGTTTGTCCATCTTCAAGTAGACTGGTCGCGGAGGAATAAAACGATGAAGCTCAAGCACGTCGCCATCTACCTCAGAGTCAGCTCGAAGAAGCAGGACCACCGATCGCAGGAACCCGATCTCAAACGCTGGGCCGAGGCGCAGGACGAGCCCATCATGTGGTACCGCGACAAGGCCACCGGCCGAACCATGGATCGCCCGGCTTGGAATCGGCTTGAAGCCGACATGCGTCTCGGGAAGATCTCGGCCGTCGTCGTGTGGCGACTCGATCGTCTGGGCCGCACCTGCTCGGGGCTTACCAAGCTATTCGAGGAGCTACGCGATCGCCGGGTGAACCTGATCAGCCTGAAGGACGCGATCGACCTTTCGACGGCCTCTGGGCGTCTCCTGGCCCATGTGTTGGCCTCGGTCGCCGAGTACGAGAACGAGGTCCGTGGAGAGCGGATTCGAGCGGGCCAAGCCGTCGCCCGAACCAACGGCACGACCTGGGGCGGCTCCGAGAAGGGCCGCCGCCTCAAGGTGACCGATGAGCAGGTCAAAGTCGTCCGCCGACTCAAGCGGGACGGCGAGGGTGTGACCGCCATCGCCCGGGCCACGGGACTAAGTCGGCCCACGGTGTACCGCATTTTGCACGAATAGGCGACACTTCCGCAGTATCCGCGCCGTTTCGCCTCGTCTTGTCACCTCGGTGACGAATCAACACACACTGTCAATCCCCTGATCACCAAGGCGAACTGACGTTCTTTCGGCGTCCCTCGCGCGCGCCCGCGCGAGGAATTCGGCATACATGGAGCCAGGGGGCGGTAGGAAACTCTCCTCCGCCCCCGGATGGGTGTTGAGTCCGACATCATGACAGCAGCACCGAACGCTGTTACGGCGGCGTCTGGTCGCTTCGCAAGCGGCAATACTCCTCCACGTATCGCTCCAACTCCGGGAGCCCCGGATCGACGTCCTCCGGCGTCTCGCTACCCGTTTCCTCAGCGAGCGCTGCCGCCCTGGGCAACAGTTGTTCGATGAACTGGTTGCGCCGGCGGCGGGCCCAACACAGCATCGTCCAGGCACCGAGGCTCGGCCCATCCCCGGGCCGCACGCCTCGGTCCTCCAAGTGCTCATAGACCCAGAAAACGTCGGAAATCAGATTTGGTGGCCCGGCGTGTCTGAACTTCTCCAGGATCGCTTCGTCGATTCTTGGTTCGTCGACCACTTCGTTCGCCTGCTCGGCCGACTCGGGCAGCGGTGGAAACTGCTCCGCCATCGCCTCCCAGGATTTCTCCCGGGCCTCAGCGCGCTTCAGGCCTTTCGCTCGAAGCTCGCGACGAACCACATCCCTGAACCGCGACGCGGCATCCCATCGACCCTCGCGCCGCAACCGGTGCATCAACGTGCTTTTGCTTTCCGTCTCATTGGCCATAGCTCGGCCCTCCTGTGTGTTCGATATTCTTCATTGCCATTTCACCCGAGATTAGGATGAATGCCTACGATTGCGGCTTGTCTGGAGCCAGCAATCGCATGGCACTCTCTTTCCACTGGGTAAGTGTGTCCATTGCCAGCTTAACAGCATGGATTGCCTTGTTGTGTGAGGCCTTCGCAGGGGCCTTTTGGTTCAGACGGTCGATCATTCGCAATCCTGCCCCGAGCTGCGCCTCCAGTTTCGAGAAAGCCTCGACGATTTCCTTGAGCGTCGGAGGGCTCGGCGGTTCGTCTGGAGCCAGGTCGGCGCGGCAACCACCGGTCTTTTCGCCATGCAACGCCATTTCGAGCGAACTGACGCGACCAGCCTCAAACTCGTTCCAGACAGCTCGTAGCTTCGTCGCGTCCTCGATCCGAGACAATTCGATCACCGCCTGCGGGGACGGCCGTCTCCGTTCCACCTCGGCTTGGATGTCGGCCGGAAGTCTTTCCATTGCCTTCGAATAGGCTGTCGGGCGATATACCGACGGCGTGGCCGTTGCCTCTGCGAACGCGGCCGTCGCATCAGTTCGACCATCGACGGCGTCTGTCCCACCGTGTGTCTGATCCGTCGCACCCTCAAACGGTTCCTCGCCGTTTCGCCCTACGCCCTCCTCCAGCATCTCCGCGTATTCGGTCACGACTGGCTGGCGGACCGCCGCCCGTGTCTGTGTGTGCTCGACGCTGATCTTGTCAAGCGGAATCATTCGTGTTTCACAATTGTCCATGTTCTATTTCTCCTTGTCGTTGTAATGTTCTTCGCCATCCAGGGGGACGTCGAAGCCCAGCCATTCGAGCGGGATCATATCGAGGGCTTCAACCTCGTCCGCGACGATCCCCGCCTCTATCAATTCAACTAGACCCAACAATTTGTTTACTCCTCCTTTAACTGAAAATGAAAACCTAAATCGTCGAACGTTTCGTAAAACGCATCACGAACCAAAGGCCGATCGCGCCGCCGGCAAATGAGTGCGTCGTGCAGCGTTACAATGGGGATCCGCTCGACTAACCGAGGAGCGACGCTTAAGACTACGAGCGCGCTTTCCAACGCCTGGAGTGAGCCGATGACCGTCCCGCGATTGTCGCGATTAGCTAACGCGAGGAATCGAAACACCGAAGGGAATCTCTCACGAAACAAAAAGGCTAAATCGCAAGGATATTCCCCCGCGCAAACCAAGATGTCGATCAAAAACCGACGCTTGATCCACGAACGGCACTCGACATCGGCAGGCATCTGCACTCCAGCCGCGACACACAGTTCCAGCAACATCTCGTATAAACAACCCGACGCGGCCAAATCGGCGAACACGGAGGCGTCCGGGCCCACACAACGCAGCAAGCCAGGAAGCGAGTCGAAGAAACCGACAATTCGCGCAGCCACCGGCCGCGACACAGACGCCGACGCACCCAACCACAGCAACGGAACCAAAGAGGCAAGACGAATCAAGGGCGACGGATATGGATATAATGATGGCGCGCCTTTTAGCCCGTTGGGGTGGAAAAGCAGTCCAAGCAACGCCGGTTGCGCGCCGACGATATCCACGCCGCAAATCGGTTCGCCCGCCAAGAGAATAAACGGCCGAAGCGAACGCGCGAGGCCAGTTACCCAATGGAAAACCCGCCCCGTTGCCGAGACGGAGAACCTTATTTGCCGTTGCTGGATCGAGTCAATTAGTGCCTCTTGGGGTGGACGTGCTCTGTCACTCAATTCCGCCAGTGCGGCGTACACGCCCGGGTCGATCGTCAATTCCGACTGCCGTTCTCGCAGCCGCCGATGAATCGGCAGTTGCACCTCTTCCTGTATTTGGAGGAATTGGGCCCGGAGTGCCTCCAGTCGTTTCACGATCCTTGGATCGAGCAGGTGGACGCGATGCAACGGTCCCGTCAACCGTTCCCCGAGGCGATACCCCCGACACCGGACTCCCCCGATGTGAGGTCGGGTTTCGAGCAAGCCATCGAGCGCCCTGCGCATGGTCGGCCACGTTCGTCGGCCAACCATTTCTCGAATGATGCGGCCCGACATCGGTACGAAATCCTTGTCATCGCCATGGCCATGGATGGTCTTCCTCATGATTTGTCCAAGAAACCACCGCGCGCCATCAGCCTTTATCCAGAGGCGAGGTGGCAATGCTTCCAGGGCATCGAACGCTATGGGGACCAACGCGGACGGACGGAATGTCTGGGGCCGCGCCGAACCGGTTTGCTTCACTGAACGGATCATCACATTTCACATTTCCACTCGGCAGATTCCACCAAGGTCTTCGCCGAGCTAGCCTTGTTTCCCCTCAACAATCTGGTTGGTGCCTGGCCGTTGGCCACCCTGTCACCTGTCTACACGCGTTCCTGTATCGCTTGGCACGGATACTGGTGTTCTGGGTCATCGGGCCGCGTTCCATCGCGAGAATGGCCAGTCAAATCGTCCTGGAAGCCGTGTTGATTAGGCTTGAATCCATGACGATGTCCCAGCTCGGCGAGCCGTTTTCGCTCCTCATCGCTGACCTGCCGACGTCGGCGGAGTCCTAATAGCGTCGCGACCTGTTCGAAAAGGCCCGGATCGAACAACACGGTGATGCCGTCCGTTCCATCCTGCCAGAGTGTCACGCCAGGCAGGGACCTCAGTTTCGTCGCCGTGCTTCCCGACGTATTGGTGGATGCCGCCAGCGTCTTCTCATCCCATGCGAAGACATGACCACGGGCACCGGGAATTATTTTGTAGTGGGGATCGTCGACGCGTGCGCCCGCGCCATACTGCGCGTAGTAGCTCTCCTCGAACGCAATTCTGTGGCGCTGCCCAAAGCGTGTACATAGGTTGATAATACTCATGATCTTGTTCCTCCGTGATTTCTGAATTAGGCTCCCGACGTGGGAGAGTCCGTAAAGAGCCGATGGATACGACGGCGCGTAACATCTAGCGAAGCGGCATCCTTTTTCTCCTGATCGATTTCGTGGTTGAACGCCTCGACGTCGATCACCGACTCAATAGCTTCGGTCAGTAACTCCTGAAGCGTTTTAGGCGGAAGGGCCTCCAACTCGAAGACATCGTGCCCATGTTCCTCGGTGAACCGCCTGTAATTGGTCGAACCCGCCTTAGCCTGCATCTGCGGCGGGAGGTTGAACCTCTCCACATGGTCCGCAGTGAGCGCGACTTTGATGGCCTCTATGCCATAGATGCCAAAGTCATCCCGTAACGATCGGGCCAACGAATGAGCGATTTCCTCGCCGTCAGGATCGAAGTCACTGAGAATCAGCAGCACGAGGGTTTCTTTGCCGCTCTTCGCAAATCGATCAGCAATGGCGGCACGCGGTGGGAGCGAGCAGAAGCCGCGACCGATCGTATAGGGGATACAATACTGCATCGCGATGGGCCGAACCGTAGACTCAACCGTGTTCTTTTCGCCGACGATTTCGAGGTAATTCGGCTGACTCTGCATCAAGTTCCGCCAGTATCCCTTCAGAAGATGGTCGAGTTCACGTTGGATAAAGACCTGGGGATCGGGATCTACCTTCCATACTGTGACAGGTCGCGTCGGATCGGCAATGGCCGCCATGGGGATGAGCTCTTCGAGTCTCGCCCGCGTCAGCAGATCCGTGAGCGCCTTGTAACTCTGCTTGGTATTTGCATATCGCGAGTTCGGTTTGGAGGCGTGGATGAGGGGCGGGTTATTCAACAGACCGTAGTGAATTTGCCGATCGGAAAGCGGCCAGAAGTCTTGACGCTCTTCAAGAACCTCCCAGACCGCATCCAGAAACGGTCGCTTCGCGGCGGAAATCCTCGACCGACGTTTCTCTCCCCGAAGGGCAATTCCCTCCACGCCAATACTTTCTTCCGACCTTGCCATCCGATGCGACACAAGCGCCACGTATGCCTCCTCCGGATCGGCGGATACGACCTCTTCGCGCAGTTTCTCGTCAAACGACTTCGTGCGCTGGCGGTTGCACTCACGCAGCAGTTGCATAAATCGGTCGTGGTCGTCCTCCTTGTCAAAGTCGAGGACCTTACACGGCACCTCTGCCAGGTTCGCCAACGTCGCAGCGGCGTGCCGTCGGTGTCCAGAGACGATCCAGCCATCGCGTGTGACGACCAACGGCTCCTGGATGCCGTGTTTCTCGATGCTCTCGGTCAGTGCGATGATTTCCGGGTCGTCCGGATCGACGGGGCGGTAGAGCGTGTTGTTTTCGGGCGACGGCCGTATTTCATCGAGGGATATGATCTGAATCGGGTCATGTCCTGATTTGCCGCGAGCAGTTGCGTTGGACCGTGTCTTGCGGCCGCGTTTGCTGCCGGATTGTGTACGTTTTGTCATGGTATGGTGTCTCCTAGTTAAGGCCCTCATAATGAGAGCAGATCGCAAAATGGGTATTGAAATCCGTCAGAGCCCTTCACGGTCGAGATAGCTTTCGGCGCGGGCTATCTCGCGCTGGCGTCGGCGGCTACGCTGGCGCAGCGTCTCGTGCTGGGCGGGACCATCCTGGGCGGGATCGTCTTGGGCGGCACCGTGCTGGGCGGGATCGGTCAGCCGCCGGAGGAATCGGGCGAGTGCCTCTTCTGAAGTGCAGCGGGTGCCGCCAACCTGGATGGTCTCCAGGACCACGCCACGGCAGCCAGCCGTGGACCAGCGGTAGAGACAAGATATATGGGGCTTTTTGCCCGCACGTCGCCGGGGAAGGCCTTTGGCGGCCTCAGTTAGAGAGACGAGAGTCTCGGTTTGGGGATTGATCATGGTTTGCCTTTCCGTAAGAGTTGCTTTGTTTGGCATTCTTACGAAATGATAGGCAATCCCATGAGAATCATCGGGGACAAGTTGGGGACACCTTCAGCCCAGAATCGCATCGGGAGGTGGAGCGTCCGGACGGAAGAAGCCCACGCTTCTCTTGTTCTGAACCAGACCGGCCTCCCTCAACTCCTTCATGCCTCCAGGGCGATACAGAAGATTTCCATTGGCCTCGCCCCCGCAAACCTCTGCTGCCAACGCCATCTTTTTGAGAGCACGCCCGTCCAACGCCTTGAGAATGGCCTTCTGTAGATGGCTAGGAATGCATCGGACCTGTTCGGGTGTGGCAAGCGACATAGCTTCCCGCAGGATCCTAGCTGATTCTTCGGTCCACGCATTGGGCCCCAGTTGAAGCAGTTTCCACAACCGCGCATCAACCTCGTCCGGTCTTCCGTGTGCCGTGGCGTACTCGTAGAAAAAATAGGCAGCAGCGACACCCAAAGTATTACCAATGACTTGTTGCAGGAAGTCCGAGGTGCCGAAGCTAACATCGAATGACAACGTGTATGCCTTCTTGAGTTTTCGGATGCCAGGCTTCAGAATGGCGTCGTCTGCGATTTCCACCAAGTCTTCGACGTAATTGAGGCAATCCGGATTCAGAACACTGCGAACACTGACTATTCTGACGTCTTCCAAGCAGCGTTTGATCGCCGTGAGGTTACGAGGGACGTATCTTTCTTTCCCTGCACCCTGTACGGAACGAGAGTTCTGCTCAAAACAACTGAGCGATCCTTCGAAAAAATGCCGCAACTCCCAAACATTGTGATCGAGCACATACAAGACCGGAAACAGCGACATTGCTGCAATTTGCGCCGGTGTGAATACGCCAGAGAACACGTTTCGCTCTTCTTCCATTGCCTTGTGCCCAGAAAGTGGTGTTGATGTCTTACTTCACGACGTGTGAGACGTCGACCCGGTGAAACAATACTGGGACTCCCTAAATTCCGTCCATCCACAAGATGCAAGGTAGAGCTGCTTGGCGGCGTGTGAAATTCCATTACCTGGCAGCGGTGGCTGCTCGAAAATCAAGGTTGTTAGCACACGGACAACACTCCGCCTAACCATCCCTGAACCATACAAGGCTACGCATGCCCCACTTATTCGAAATGATCACCCAATCTTCCTCGCCACCTCCACGGCCAACGTCAAGTTCTTCTCCGCATATATCTGCGTCACGTCGGCCTGGCTATGCCCGAGGGCTACCTGGGCCGCTTCGAGGCCGAACTTCCTACGAATCTCGGTGGCGGCCGTATGTCGCAGACGATTCGGTGACCAGCGCGGAAGTCGCTCCTCGATCTTGTTCTTCTCCCGCTCCTTGTTGATGGCGTCCACGGCGTGGTGGATGGCCCGGCGATACGTGTTCGTGTCGTAGCGATCCCCTGGGCTCCGCTTCGGTTCCCGCCGCCGGTTCGTCCCCGGCCGGTTGCCGCACGAAAGCGGCGTCTTCCGGTTGGCATGGGCCGCAGCCCGACGCCGCTTTTCCGACTCAGCGGGTGAGAAGCAGTAGGCCGTCTTCTCACGCCGGAGGTAGGGGCGCAGCACGTCCTGGGCCTTCGGACCGATGCAGATCACACGCTCATGTCCATGATGCTCTGTTTTATGGCTCTCGGGCCGATAGATCCAGACTTCGCCCGATATGTCCACGTCGCACGGACGCAGGATGCACAGTTCGCCTGGCCGGCAGCCGGTGAGCCGTTGGAACCGGATCATATCGGCGACCACCTGGGGCAAGCGGGGGAAAGTGGCGTCGACAGTGGCATCGTCGACCGGCTTGATTGGATCGGGCTCGCGGGCTTCGGTCCTGTCCTTCCGCAAGCCGGGCACCGTCGCGAGCGCTTGGTGTATCTGCACGGGAATCAATTCCTGAGACGCGCCCCAGCGAAAGATGCGTTTCAATTCGTCGATCAGGTTGTTGATGTAGGTACGCGAGTTTCCCTTATCAACCAACCTCTGCCGAAAGGCTTGCAGCGACAGAGGCCCGAAATCCGCGGCTTGGCTACTGCCGCCATACTCGCGAAGTGCTCGAATGATCACCCGGATCCGATGGACCGACCCGCTGGGGCGTCCATTCTTGCGATAGTAGACCTTGGCGTGCGACCAATACNNCGGGTCGGCCCCCCGTCGCGGGGTTCGGGCAGGTATCGACCTCCGGCAAGCCACTCGCCGATCAGTCGGTCGTATTCCGCCCGGCTGGCTGTGGTGCCGTATTTGCCAAGATAATAATCCCGCCCCGAGAGCGTGACCACGGCTTGCCCGGTAGGCTTTTGACGACGATAAGAGGGAACCCGAACGACCGAATCGACTTTGGACATGCGAACCTCGCTTTCTCCCTGAATCCGGTAGTTACCGGATTTCAGCAGGAAAAACAGGCCGCACTGCCGACCGTCGGCAGGTATCGTAAAGTCTTGATTCGGCAGGATTTACGTCAAGTCGGGGCGAAAGGATTTGAA
>DOEZ01000014.1 GCA_003532715.1 Planctomycetaceae bacterium | reverse complement strand
GGTCCGCGGCGCTCCGGCCATCGGCATCGCGGCCGCCTACGGTGTTTGCGTCGGTCTTCAGTCGGCGGCGAACGCGGACGAGGCGGGCTTTTTCCGGCGGCTCGACGAGGTGACCGCCTACTTGGCCGAGAGCCGCCCCACGGCCGTGAACCTCTTCTGGGCTCTCGATCGAATGAAGCGAAGAGCCGAATCGCTGCGCGGCCATGCGACTCCAGCCGGAGTCGCCGTCGCGCTGTTGGCCGAAGCCCGGGCGATTCACGACGAAGACCGCCAAATGTGCCGCGCGATCGGCCGCCATGGAGCCGAATTGCTCCACGACGGACAGGGTGTGTTGACGCACTGCAACGCCGGCGGATTGGCCACGTCGGACTACGGCACGGCGCTGGCCGTCATCTTCGCCGCGACCGAATCGGGCAAGACGCTGCACGTCTACGCCGACGAAACCCGGCCACTGCTCCAAGGAGCTCGGCTCACTGCCTGGGAGCTTCAGCAGCGAGAAATCGACGTGACGCTCATCTGCGACTCGATGGCCGCCCAGGTCATGCGCGAGGGCCGAGTCCAGGCCGTCGTGACCGGCGCCGATCGCATTGCCGCCAACGGCGACGCGGCCAACANNACGTGGCGAACAAGATCGGCACCTACGGGCTGGCCCTTCTCGCCCGGGCGCACGACATTCCGTTCTATATCGCCGCGCCGACGAGCACGTTCGATCTGAACACGCCCGACGGTCGCGCCATCCCGATCGAACAACGCGATCCGGCGGAGATCACACACGGTTTCGGCCGCCAGACGGCGCCCTCGGGCGTGAAGGTCTACAACCCCGCGTTCGACGTGACGCCGGCCGAACTGATTCGGGCGATCATCTGCGAAAAGGGCCTCGTTCGCCCCGTCACGCGGGAAGCAATCGCCGCGATGATGGAAGAAGTGGGATAGTGGATAGTGGCTAGTGGACAGTGGCTAGTGGATATCGCCCTTCATCCCTAATCCCTAGCCCCTACTCCCTAACCCCTACTCCCTAATCCCTTCAACGCAGTCCAGAATCTGCCCGAGGATTTGTTGAGTCGGCTTGTCGGCCGTGCCACTCCCGTTGTAGCGGTCGTATTGCTGGAGAATCTGTCCGGTAGTCAGAAGGATCCCGTTGCGTTCGATGCTGGCCGCGAGCGCGGCGAGGGCCGCGTTGCGGATTTCGAGCGATCGACTTCGGTTGCTTGCCAGATCGACAAGGGCCTTTTGGCTTTCGGGCGAGCCGAGCCGTTCGAGCACCGCGACGGCGTCGCCCGACAGGGCTGGCGACCAGGCCGCGCCCAACGCGGCCCGTTCGACGCGCGACAGATCGAACACGCCCCGGCTCGTTTCGGCCAGTTCGGCCAATTGGCCCAGGGTGCGGGCCGCCTGTTGTTTGCGCAACTCGGGCGACACCCGGCCGCGCCGAGCGAGCGACTCCAACCGCTCGACCTGCCACTTGGCCGTATCCTGATCGGAAGGCCGAGCCAGCACGATCGCCATCGGATCGTTTCGAGCCGCCATTTCGGCTCGGTCGGCGAACCCCTCGGCGGCGAGAATGCCGACCGGCAGCGAAGCGGTCCGCCCGTCCTGGCGGAGTTGTTGCAGAAGGATGCCCAGCGGCGGAAGGTCGATCCGCGCGTCGATCAGCACGATCTCGAAATCGGCCGATTCAACGAGTTTTTGGACCATTTCGCGGCCCGTCACGGCCGTTTCGATCTGGAATCCGAGTCCGGCCAGATGGCCGCCCACCGCGAGCGCCTCGGCCGTGTTGCGCGCGGCGACCATGGCCCGACGCTGGCCGGTCGAAGAGGCCAGAAACGCCATGGCCTCGGGCAGATAGCTCGATCCGGCGAACGGTTTGGTCGGTTTGAGCCGGACGACCGCGTCGACCGCCGCCGCGCGAGTCCGCCGGTCGGCCGATCGCAGCGCGCGGGCCAGCGACGAAGGAGTCGCCCCGACGGCGAGCGCCTCGTCGGCCGTGGCCGTCTGGCCGAGAATTTGGGCCGCGGCCGCGGCGGCCGGCCCGTGATCCGAACGAAGCGCTTCGTCGAGCGCGCTCAACAGCGCCGTGGGGCCGAACTCGGCGACGCGGCCGAGCGGCGTGTCCGGCGCGAGTGCAATCGGCTCGTCGAAACCCGCCTCGTAACCGGCCGCTTCGAGCGTCGTCAAGAGATAAATGTGCCGAACGTCCGCGTCGCTCGGGGCGATCGCCAGCGCCNNCCTCGCCAGCCAGTCGCGCGGCCAATCGCGCCCGGGCCGCGTCGACCAAGAGCGTCTTGGCCGCAACCCGGCGTTGGTCCGGTTCCCACAGCCAAACGACGGCCCGGCCCGCCTCGTCGCCGCCGAGGTCGCTTGGGCCGTCAAAGTGCCGACGCGCCCGATCGGCCAGGATGCGCGCCGATTGATTCGCCGTCGGCGGCTCTTCGAGAATCTGCCGCAGCGCCGCGGCGGCCGCCTCGCGAACTTGCGGGTCGCCGTCCGCCGACCAATAGGGGGCCAATAGTCGGATCGACGTCTCGCGCGAGCCGATTCGGCCCAAAACGCCGATCGCCTCGACCATGAGCGTCGGGTCGCCCGATTCGAGATAGGCCACAAGCGGCCCGACGGCGTCGCCGCCCAGGGCGACCAACATCGCACGAACCGGGTCATGCTCGGCCGCGCGAGCCGGATCGATCAGGACTTCCATCAGCGGGACGACGGCCGCCTCGCCAGCCTTTCGAAGCCCGATGATGCCTTCATCGCGAATGCGTTGGTTGTCCGACGAGAGCCACTCGATCATCTGACCCACGTGCTCGGCCGAGCGAGTCTGCTCCTGAACGGCCGACAGAATCGCGTCGGACAGTCGGCGAGCCTCGGGCGCCAAGTCCTGACGCGACGCCAGCCGGGCGAAGAACCTCGAATCGAAACGGGCCGCCAGATCGACCAACGCCGCACGGTCGAGATTGGCGTCGAGCACCGTTTGCAGGTGTTTCTTGGCCAGGTCGGCGCGCCCCAGATCAGCCATGATCGTCGCCAGTTGGATCGCGTCGGCCGGCGTGCCCGGTTTGCTCGTGTCGAGCACTTCGACGATCGGATCGCGCCGCTTCAGGGCCTCGATCCGCTCGATCACCGCCTCGTCCTCGACGCTCGGCTGCTGGGCCGACGCCGACGAAGGGCCGACGAGCCAAATGGCCGCCGCGAACAAACCAAGGAACCAATCCCGCACTGGATGAATTGGGCGGAGCTTCATTATCTTTCTCACAAGGAAGTAGACTTCTTCACGTCTCGGGAAAGAGGGGAAAGGGGGAAAAAGGAAATGGGATGATTGGCCACGGGATGGCAGCCGAGTGCTTGTGGCATTTTTCTTTCCCTTTTCCCCACTTCCCCCTTTTTCCGATCGTCGTGTTTTGATTCAGGATGTCGAGCACCCCACCAGTTCTACGGCGTCGTCGCCAGTTGTTTCTTCCACCGGGCGATTTGTTGCTTTACCAGTTCGGGTCCGGTCGAACCGTGGCTCTTCATCGCCCGAACGGCATTTTCGACCCCCAGCACGTCGCGGACCGACTCGTCGAGCGAGGGATCGGCCTCGCGCAGCTCGGCCAGCGTCAACTGGGCCAGCGGAACGTCGCGCTGGCGCGCCTTGGCGACCAGCCGGCCGATCAGTTCGTGGGCCGTCCGCTGGGGAATGCCTCGGCCGATCAAGTGCTCCATCAGCGTCGTCGCGTCGAGATACCCGCGATCGAGCCGCTCGGCAATCGCCGGACGGTTGAGCTTCGCGCCGGCGACCAGCGGGGCGGCCAGTTCGAGGCACGCGGCCACCGTGTCGAACGAGTCGAACAACGGCTCCTTGTCTTCCTGCAAGTCGCGATTGTACGCCAGCGGCAGGCCCTTGACCAACACCAGAAGCGTCTGCAAGTTGCCCACCACCCGGGCCGTCTTGCCGCGAATCAGTTCGAGTACGTCGGGATTGATCTTCTGCGGCATGATCGACGAGCCGGTGCAAAACGCCTGGGGTAGTTCGAGGAAGCCGAATTCCGAGGTGGACCACAGAATCCACTCCTCGGCCCAGGTGCTCAGATGTTCGGCCACGACGGCCAGCGCGAAGGCGAATTCGAGCACGAAATCGCGGTCGCTCGACGTGTCGAGGCTGTTCTCGGTCACGCCGTCAAAGCCGAGTTGCCGGGCCACCTCGTCGCGGTCGATCGGCAGGCTGGTTCCGGCCAGGGCGGCCGCGCCGAGGCTCAGCACGTTCGCCCGGCGACGCGCGTCGGCCAACCGCCCGCGGTCGCGCTGGAGTTTCTCGCAATAGGCGAGCCAGTAATGCGCGGCGAGAACCGGCTGGGCTCGNNGCTGCATGTGGGTGTAGCCCGGCACGATGCAGTCGGCGTCGGCGTCGCAGCGTCCGACGAAGGCGCGTTGCAGTTCGACGAGCCGGGCGTCGATCTGGTCGATCGCGTCTCGGACCCAAAGTCGCAGATCGGTCGAGACCTGGTCGTTTCGGCTGCGGCCGGTGTGCAGTTTTCGGCCGACGTCGCCGATTTGTTCGATCAGGGCGCTCTCGACGTGCATGTGGATGTCTTCGAGTTCGATGCGGAACTCGAATTGGCCCTGCTCGATCCGGCGGCCGATCTCGGCCAGCCCGGCGACGATCTGGCGGCATTCGTCGTCGGTCAGCAGGCCGACCTTGGCCAGCATCCGCGCATGGGCGGTCGATCCGGCGATGTCGTGTCGCCAGAGTCGCCGATCGAAGCTAATGCTCTCGGTGAACTGCTCGACCCGGCGGTCGGTCGCCTCGCCGAACGTGCCGCCCCAGGGTTTCTTGGCCACGGAATTCTCCCGGACGTTATTCTTCTGTCTTTGAAACCGCGGATGAACGCAGATCAACGCGGATAGGCGAACGTAGGGTGGGTCGAGCTCCGCGA
>DOEZ01000673.1 GCA_003532715.1 Planctomycetaceae bacterium | reverse complement strand
CGGCGGCGGTCGATGAAGAGGAGGTGTAGCAGAGAGCGAGTGAAGTGGTTTGGACAGCGAAGAACATGGAGCGAGAATCTCAGTTCGGTTGTCTGGATGGATTCGCAGTGTCCGAGCATGAGAATAGAGAACGACGGAACAGGGAAGAGCGGGATTTTTTGTGGCCGCGAGCGGACGTCGATTCGTCCGCATTTCGGCGGTATTCCTGAACTTCTTTGACGGGAGAATTGAGATGATGAAAGGGAAGTTAGAAGTTGTCCGCTGGCTATTGGTCGTAGCGATCGGCCTTTTGTTCGCGATGCCTGCCGTTGCAAGCGTCTATTCCGACGCTGTCACGACGTCGAGCCCGGTGGCATGGTACCGGATGGATAACGCGAACGATTCGGCATTGAATCATGATGGGACGGTCACGGGTGGAGTGGTATTCGGCCAGCCGAGCCCTCTGGTGTACGATACGTCGCTGGCAGCGGCGTTCGACGGCACGGGCGTGATTACCGCGGCGAATGCAGCCGACTTGAACTTCGGCACGCTCGGAGATTTTTCGGTCGAGGCCTGGGTGAGGAAGGACGGCGGCGCTAGGGGAACGATCGTGAACAAAGGCGACAGCGCCCACGGCTATTGGTTGCGATTCGAGGACAACGGCACGCTTCGTTTTCTTTTGGACTACGGGACGCCCTCGGACGCTGCCCAGAGCACGCAGGCATACAACGACGGCCAATGGCATCACGTCGTGGGTGTGGCCGATCGAACCAACAGCATCAAACTCTATGTCGACGGGACCATGGTTGCCGCGGACACTCAGATTAATGGCACGGGAAACATCTCCTCGTCGCTCAACGCGGCAATCGGTCAATTGGGCACGAATTACTTCGGGGGCCTCATGGATGAATTGGCCATCTACAATCACGTCGTCACGGCGAGCCAGGTGGCTGCCCACCATGCCGCGGGTACCGGAGCATCCTCGGTAAGCTATGCCACGCTGATTACCGCCGACGCACCGCTAGCATGGTATCGCATGGACAGTTCGGCCGACCAGATGGGTCTGTTGGGCGGCACCGCCGGCACGGGCGTTGCTTTCGGCCAGATAGGCGCGATCGCTGGAGACTCGAGTGATTCGGCACTTTTTGATAATACGATCGACGCGTTGATCACCGTGCCCGACGATCCCGCGCTAGCGTTCGGCACGGACGGCGATTTCGCGATCGAGGCGTGGATCAACACGACGGACGTGTCGTCGACGATCTTCAACAAGGGCGACACGAATGGAGGCTATTGGATGCGGATTGAGGGCGATGGCACGCTTCGCTTCATGCTCGATTACGGCACGACGTCCACCGAGGCTCGAACCACGTCGGCGTTGAATGACGGTCTTTGGCATCATGTGGTCGGCGTGGCCGATCGCGATGCCGGCGTCGCACTCTACGTGGACGGCGTGCTTGCCGTCGAGAAAGCACCGCTTGGCGGCAACGACGTGACGTCGTCCCTCNNCCCTCGACTTGCAGATCGGCAAGCTTGGCAACGGCACGTACCTGAACGGCGAGCTCGACGAAGTTGCCCTATACGACCGAGCGTTGGGTGAAGCCGAAATACTGGCCCACTACCAAGCAGCATCGATTCCCGAACCGAGTTTGCTGGCGTTGGCCATGGGGGGTTTTCTGGCGATATTTGGCGTGGGCCGGAAGAGATGATGACAGTCGGATACGCGGCGTGCTCTCTTGTCGGGGGCGCGCCGTGAATCCGCATTTCCATAACAAGGAGCCTAAACGATGCGACTCACGGATTATCGACAAGGTATGTTGCTTCCGATCGTGGCAACCGGCGTGTTAGCGTTTCTGGCGTCCGGTAGCGTCTTAGCGAGCACCTACAGCAACGCCGTCTCTGCGTCGGCGCCGATTGCATGGTATCGGCTCGATGACGCCGCGGACCAAATTGGTAGCTACCACGGCACGACCAGTGCGACGGGCGTCACATTCGGCCAACCTGCCGCCATCCAGGGCGACCCGTCGTCGGCGGCGTTATTTGCGGCCGCCGACGCCGGGGTTATCACGGTGCCGGACGCGCCGGAGTTGAATTTTGGCACGATTGGCGACTTTTCGATTGAGTTCTGGGCCAAGCGAGGCGAGGCAACGACATCCAGGTATGCCGTGATCAACAAAGGCGACACGAACTCGGGATACTGGATGCGGTTCGATGCGGATGGAAAGATGAGGTTCAATCTCGATTATGGCGCGACCGCCGACACGGCTATCACCACGGGGACGTATGCCGACGGTGCGTGGCACCATTATGTGGCCACTGCCGACCGTACGAGCGGACTGAAGATCTATGTCGACGGCCAGTTGGACGGCGAGGACTCGCAAATCCTCGGTACGGGAAGTATTACTTCGGTCGGATTGCCGGCCGCGATGGGGCACCTTCCCGCGACCGCTACCAAGCCGGCCGCGAACTTCTTGGTTGGTTCGCTAGACGAGGTGGCGGTATACAATGCGGTCCTGACGAGTTCGCAAATCAACGCTCACTATGACGAGGGCATAGGCGGAATGGGAGGGAGCTATCCGAGCGTCGTCGGAACGGACAACCCTATTGCATGGTGGCGCATGGCCGATGCGACCGATTCTGGGTCGGGAAACCACTTCAGCTATTCCGGCTTGGGTGGGGTAACCTTCGGCCAACCTACGACCATCACCGGCGATTCCCCGCCGGGCATCGGTGCGACAGGCTCGGCCGTGTTCGATGGGACGACCGAGTCGTACATTTCTGTTCAGGATGCGGACGACCTGAACTTCGGCGAAGGCGAGGACTTCGCCGTCGAGGCTTGGGTCAACGTCGCGATGCCCTTCGGCGAGCTCGAGTTAACCGAGAATGCAATGATCTTCGTCAAGGGCGACACCAATGGCAGCTATTGGTTGCGGCTCGAGAAGGACGGGACTCCTCGGTTTCTCCTCGATTTCGGCGCCACCTCGATCGACGTTCGGGGCGCGACGGGAATTGCCGACGGAACTTGGCATCACATCGTTGGCGTTGCCGATCGGGACGTTGGACTGGAATTATATGTCGACAATATGCTGGTAGCGTCAAAGGGGTATTTCGATTCAAACAATGTCTCGTCGACGTTGCCTCTGCAGATAGGAATGCTCGGCACTGGAAGTGCAATGGACGGATGGATCGATGAAATGGCCGTCTACAATCGCGTTCTGAGCGAAAGCGAGATTTTGGCCCACTTTCAGGCTGCGACCGCCACCCCGAGCATCCCTGGCGACGCCGACGGCAACAACAAGGTTGACGATGCCGATGCCAAGGTGCTGGCTGACAATTGGGGCGCCGGCAGCGCGACGCGGTCGATGGGTGATTTCGACGGAGACGGCCTGGTTGGTCCAAAGGACGCGGCCATCCTGGCGGCCAATTGGGGATTCGGCGTGAGCGAGGCGACGGCCACGGCCGTGCCCGAGCCTTCGACAATGGTCGTGTTGCTTGGTGTGCTGGCCGTCTTCACCTTCTCGCGTAAGCGAGAATGAGCTGGCCGGCCGCAACATCGCTTGCCCGCCGTGAGTCGCTCGCGCGAGAACGCGAAGTATATCTCTTGGCTCGAACACAAACGCCTCCGGTCGATGCCCGGGGACGTTCAACCCGCGATGATCACGGTCCAGAGGAAGGCGGCCGTCAAGGCGATGCTGCAAGTGCCGGTGGCAGTGCTCAATTGGCCCGCGCGCCGTCCGGCCAAGAGCGATCACCCACCACGATCGACATTATCCCTGAAATGCAAGAAAAAAGATGAGACTGCAAGCACTTCCGTCACGGGTATTTAATGCCGTGGTTTCAGCCACCGTGACAATGCTCGTTCTGCTCGTGCCAGGGTCGCGGCCTGCCCTCGCCGTCGAGTTTTTCGAAAGCGAGGTGTATTCCAGCGGCCTTAACGGCTATGCCTACTATCGCATACCCGCGATCGT
>DOEZ01000586.1 GCA_003532715.1 Planctomycetaceae bacterium | reverse complement strand
GTTCGCCTCCGCTCGCTTCAGGCACTCCGGATCCTTGGACCTGTCATACTTGTCCAGCCAGTACTCGACTGCCTGCCACACGCTGTCGGCCTCGAAGTCCTTGGGCCACAGATCCACGTGGGCGCCGGTGAACCAGTAGCGACCCTCCACCCGCGAGCGAAGAAATGCCTCCATGTCTTCGGCCAGTTTGGAATACGTCTCGTCACCGGTGATCCGGGCGATGGCGGGCATGGCCACGAGCGTGCGGCCGGAGACCACCGACATGGAATTGGTCCCTTCCTCGCCCGGCCGATAATCGACCACCATGGGCAAGCCGCCGTCGGGATTTCGTTGCCGGACGATCCAGTCGGCGATCCGCACGGCCGCCGCGTACCACTCCTGCCTGTCGAGCCCTTCGTGCGCCTTGACGCGCTCCCACAGCAAGAGCGCATAGCGCGCGGCATAGCCATTCTTGTCAAGCTTGAAGCCATAACATCGGCCATGATCGGCACTGTTGAAGCGGCCCGATTTCAACTCGGTATCCGCCTGCTCGCCGGTGAAGGGGAGCAAATACTCCTTCCGCCGCCAACTCCAACACCAGCGTTTCGGGTCTTCCTCCAACTCGTAATTCGTCTCGACCACGCCAAAATGCGGGTCCGCCGGGTCCGTATGTTGGGCTCGCAGCATGAGACGCATCTGATCGAATGCGCGCTCGCGCCATATCGGGTCGCCCGTCTGCTCGTAGAGCAAATAGTCCATGTACGCATTGATGGGCGACTCCGCCGGACAGATGATGGGCCACATGTCGGCGATTTGGTAGCCGAGCCCCGGACGCCACATCTTGCTGTGACGTCGACCGGCCACGAACAAGTCAAAGGCCTCTTGCGGCGTGCGGACCGTCAGTGGTTCCACCTGATACTCGTTGGCATTGATCCAGTTGCGAGCCAACGCCGTGATCGCGTCGGCCGAGTTGCCGGCATCGCTCAGAAACACTTGGACTGGAAAGGTGTAGTCCACGCCCTTGGCAAGCTTCGGAGACTTCGCGCCGCCGATGCGAAACTGCGGCGATATCGCGCCGCTTTGAAAATGCAGTCCCGTCGTTCCGGTCCAAGTTCCCGGATTCAGATAGTCCGTGGCCGGATCGATTCCGAACAGGACGACCGTCGACAGGTCCTCGCGGAACAGCAAAGCGGCCGGCACGCCGCAGTACATCAGCCGTGGAATGGCCACGGTGTCGGCATTTCCGGAAAACGGATAGATCGTGCATCGCCAGGGATGCGCCGTCGTGTCGAAACAGCCCACGCACGCTTCCCAGCCGTTGAGATCCGTGTCGACCGACCAGCGGGGCGTTACTTGGGCCGCCGACATGTCGTCTCGCAACTTGATCTCGACCGTGAACCGCAGTCGGGTGCCGTCCACGTCGGCTTGACCTGACAGGATCGCCGTCCGATCGTCGAGTTTTTTGGCCTCGGCGGCCGGGAGCCATCGGTTGTGGTCCTTGGTCGAGCGGAGCAGCAGTACGCCTTCGGTCAAGGGAGCATCGACGGGTTTGCCGCGAAGTTGGAGGACACCGAGCGTCCAGCCGGTGGATCTTCGCTGAATCTCCCAGCCCAGGCCATCGCCGCCCGCCAGAGTCATCGTTTCCAGCACGGGGGATCCCGTGGAAGCCACGACGCGACTCTTGCTCTGTTCGGCCGCGACGACCGTGTGAGCCGATGCACTCAAAGAACCGACAATCGCCAGGAGCGCCACCGCGACGCGATCCGTGCCTAACGAATTACTCATGATGTTTCCTTTCGGCAACACGGCGGGTTACGTCACGTGATCACGGGCCCCGACATGCGCCGCGAGAGCTTTCTTGGTCTCCTCGAAGGGCACGTCGCGCGCCGGGCAGCTCCGCTTGGCTGCCAGAGCAGCGATCGTTCCGGCCGCCTGCCCGAGCGCCATGCACGTCCCCGTCACTCGCGAGGATCCCAGCGCCTCGCGGTCGGCACTGATGCATCGTCCGGCGGCCAGCAAATTGTCAACACCCTGGGGCAGGAGGCATCGGGCTGGAATCGCGTAGGAAGTTCCCGGTTCCAAGTGCTTGTAGACGACTCCCGGCTGACCCGGCTTTCCATGAACGTCGACTGGGTGATGGCCCCGGCACACGGCGTCGTCGAAATCGGCGAGTCCGAAGACATCCTCCGCGCGGAGCGTGTAGTCGCCCACGATTCGCCGGCTCTCGCGCGCCCCGATCTGGGTCGCGGTGTAGCGCAGTCGGGCGTTCTTATAGCCGGGCGCGCGTTGGCGCAGAACGTCGAAAAGACGCATCACTTCCCGTCTTCCCTCGATCTCGGCACGGGTCAAGTCCCGTGCGTCCGTGCAGTCCGCGTGGATGTGCATCGCATTGGCGTAGACCTCATCCGGCGCAATCATCGGAACGAACCCCCCGCTGGTGTATGTCCCTCTAATTGCCTTCTTATCTTGGGGAGTCGTCGCCTCGTCGGGCGGCCGGTCGACGTGGCTCATGGCGAAGGCCAGGGTCATGGGCTGAAGATTGCCTTCGGCGTCTCCCTTCACCCATGGCGCGCCGGCGTGCCATGCCAGATCGGCGTCGCCGGTGCAGTCCACGAAGACCTTGCCACGGATCGCCCGCCGCCCCGATTTATTCTCGACCAGCACCGTGGTAACCTGATCCTTGTCACGCATAGCCCCGACAAGGTACGAGTGGAGCAACAACTCGACGCCGGCCTCGAGCACCATCTCCTGGATGACGAACTTGCTGACCTCGCGATCCTGCTGAACGGGAATGTAGTCGCCGGGGATGAAGCGGGTTGCTCCGAGCTTTTCCAAGCGGCGCACGTACTCCAGCGGGATGCCGTCCATGAGTACTTTGCCCGGCGCGACGTGGAAGGGACGGATATTGAGCACGCCTCCGGCGGTTAGTCCCCCGCCCAGGAATCCATAACGCTCGAAAAGCAAGGTGCGCATTCCCATGCGTGCCGCCGCGATCGCGGCGACGAAACCGGCCGGCCCGCCGCCCGCCACCACAACGTCCACCTCGGCGACAACCGGAGTTCTGCGCGACGGCTCCTCGATAATGGAACCCGCGGGGGATTCGCTGCGTCCGTCGGTCGCCATGAAACAAGAAAGTCCCCCCGCCAGTCCCGCCGTGGCCAGGGACCCAAACTCTCGCCGATTGATTCCGTGATTGTGCATGGCAAGGTTTCCTGTTCGAACGACTATTCACCCGTGCATATTGAACGAACGGAGGGCAAAAAACGAGAGCCCGGTTTCACGGCGATCGTCCATGAACAACCGTTCAATCAAAAGGCGGACCTGAACAAACACAGCAAGGACCGTCCACGTGGGCGGCACCTACCCTTGGACTCCGGAATTGCCACCGCGGCGACCCGGCGGCAGTCGGCGCCGCCATGAGGTTTCCCCAACGTCTCGCCATCGCGCGGCCTCCCGGGCGAAGCGGTGACCGCCGCGGCCACCCCCACGCCTGGGAACACTCACAACACTCCGCCCGTTACCTCCCGTCTACCGGCGTCGTCGCCAAACGATAGTAAAAAACAGACTTCCGAACAGCAGGACCATCACGCCCGGTTCGGGTATGGCGACAATCGTCCCGTCAACGGTCAACCTCGACGTATTCCACGTTAAGCTCCCGCTGAGCTCCGGCAGGTTCAACGTGTCGAACGCGCCAACGAACGAATCCGCGTCGAACAGTGTCCAGCTATCGCCCGCGGCGATCGGGTCGCCGTCAGCCGTGACGGTCAAGGTTCCACCGTAGGTCAGTGTGGTGACGCCCTCAATCAGATCGGCCGTCAGCAGCGTGCCGGCCTTGGCAATTTCCATCCTCGTTTCACCCGCCAAGGTCAATGTGCTGTCGAAGCTGAGCGTGCCGATGCTGCCGCCGGGAGCGAGAACGGCTCCTTCGGCGATGGTCGCCGCGCCGAGCACCCCGCCGTCCCCCGCGAGCGTCCGGCCGCTGGCCAACGTGAAGCCGCCGGCCACCTCGGAAACGTCGAAGGTCGCATCAGAGAATATCTCGATCGCCGAGCTATTGGCGATTGATCCAGCGGCGCCAAGCTTCAGCGTGCCGCCGTGGATCCGGGTCTTACCCGTGTAGGTGTTAACGTCCGAGAGAGTCTGCGTGCCCGTGCCGACCTTGCCGAGCCACACCGTCCCCGAGCCGCCCGTTCGGTCGATGATGATTCCATGGAAGTCGGCGGATGCGTCGCCGTGTCCGCGAATCAATTCCTTTGCTCCTCCGCCGTTATTCATCACCCGGGCGTTCGACGCGCCCGCGACGCCTGAGAGGCCGTTGATGTTCAGGTCGTTGCCGTTAAGATTGAGGACCGGGGCGCCGGAATCGACGTCGTCCATCACGACGTTGCCTTTGCCGGCGCCGTTTGGAATCGCCTGGTCATTCGCGATCGTGAGATTACCGTTGATGCCGATCGTGGTGTTGCCCGTGTAGGTGTTGACGCCTTGCAGCGTCACGCGTCCAAGGAGATGCAGTCCCTGATCTCCAGAAATGACGCTGTTTCCGGTGACGGTGATCATGCCGCCGGC
>DOEZ01000250.1 GCA_003532715.1 Planctomycetaceae bacterium | reverse complement strand
CGGATGAACGCGGATGAACGCGGATTCTTAAAGGGAACAGGAAGCTGCGCTAGGGAAACACTCAGACAAGCGGTGTGTTATGGCTCATGTTTTGATTGTTGACGACGAAGACGCCATTTGTTGGGGTTTCGCCAAACTGGTTCGCAAGATGGGCCATACGGCTGCGACGGCGGCGACGGCGGAGGAAGGACTTGCGCTGGCGCGCGACCAGCGGCCGGCCGTGGTCGTGCTCGACGTACTGCTTCCCGGCATGAGCGGGCTGGAGGCGATGCCCCGGTTCCATGAAGCATTCGACAACGTGCCGGTCGTCATCATGACGGCGCACGGCGAGTTGCCGACGGCAGTCGAGGCGGTGCGCGGTGGCGCGTTCGACTACCTGGTCAAGCCGTTCGATCTCGACGTGGCGCAACGTTGCATCGAGCGCGCATTGGAGCCGCCCGCGACCACACCGGCGAGTCGGCCGGCCGAGGGTCCGATCGAGGTGGACCAGATGGTCGGAACGTCGGCCGTCATGCGCGAAGTATTCAAACGTATCGCTTTGGTCGCCGCCTCGGACGCGTGCGTTCACCTGCGAGCCGAGAGCGGTACGGGCAAGGAACTGGCCGCGAGGGCCATCCATCGCTACAGCCGGCGCTCGGCCGGTCCGTTCGTGGCCATCAACGTGGCCTCGCTGAGCCCGACGCTGGCCGAAAGCGAACTGTTCGGCCACGCCAAGGGGTCGTTCACCGGGGCCGACGCGTCGCGCAAGGGGCTTTTGGAGCAGGCCGACGGGGGCACGATTTTTCTCGACGAGGTGGCCGACATTCCCGCGCCGATTCAGGTCAAGCTGCTCCGCGCCCTGGAACATCGCGAGATGCTGCCGGTCGGGGCGAATCGGCCGGTGCGGTCTGATTTTCGCATCATCTCGGCCACGCACCAGAACCTGGCCAATCTCGTGGCCGAGGGGCGATTTCGGCACGATCTGTACTTCCGGCTGATTACGTTCGAGATCGAGATTCCGCCGCTGCGCGAGCATCCCGACGACATCGGTCCGCTGGCCAAGCATTTTCTGAGGCTTCTGGCCGCGACTCGCAACGAACCGTCGCCGGCTCTTTCCGCGGCGGCCATGGCCGAACTGCGGCGGCGGCCGTGGCACGGCAACATCCGCGAGCTGCGCAATGCCGTCGAACACGCGGTCGTGTTGGCGCGCGGCGGGGCGATCGGCCCGGAGCATTTGCCGCCGCCCGTGTCGGCCGGACTCGCACGCGGCATGGCGCAAAACGAAACGGCGGGCGAGACGCTCAAACAGCTCCTTGGCCAATGGGCCGAAGCGCGGCTTCGAGACGAGCCCGAACAAGAGAATCTGTATGAACGGTTCCTCGAAATGGTCGAGCCGCCGCTGTTGGAGGCCGTTTTGCGCGAAAGCGGCGGGCAGTGCGCGGCCGCCGCGCGGCGGCTGGGCATCCATCGAACGACGCTGCGCAAGAAGCTCGACCAGTTCGGGCTCGGGTCCGAGTGAGGCGGGACGCGCCAAATGGGGGGCCTAGGCGGCTTGAACGGCCCCGCCGGTTCTACTAGGATGGCCAATGAGATCTGAGTCTGTACGGCACGGGAAAATCCCGAATTCGGAGCGGTTTTCGTGAAAACTCCGGGTCTCCGGGCGTCTAACCAAGGGGAGTGATGAGACGCAGATGGTCAACGACTGTTCCGAAACACGAATCGAGGACCATCTACCGCGGATGTACCGCGTCGCGCTGCGGATCGTTGGCAACCCGGACGAAGCCGAGGACGTTGTCCAGGACGCGTGCGTGAAATCGCTTCGCGGGTGGGACGGATTCCACGGGCAGTGCGCCTTGATTACCTGGCTGCACCGGATCACGGTCAATTGCGCGCGGGATCATCTGCGCCGACGTCGGCGCGGAGACAAGGAAATGACACTGGACGATCCATCGACCATCGCGTTGGACGAGTGCGTCGCGGCGCCCGACTCGGAGCTCGATACGGGCGCGTTGTGCGACCGCGTGCGGGAGATGGTGAATCGTCTGCCCGACGATTGCCGCGCCGCGTTCATTATGACTCAGTTGGACGGCTATCGCTACGATGTGGCCGCGTCCTTGCTGAAGCTCCCCCGCGGCACGGTCGCGTCGCGGGTTTTTCGAGCCAAGCGTCTTCTGTTGGAACAACTTGGCGACCAGATCGACGAGGTGGTTCAATGAGCGAGTCGAACGAAGAGAACCGGCTGTCGAGCCTGGTCGACGGCGAGCTTGACAGCGATCGGCTGAACGAGACGCTTCTCGAAGTGTTGGACGATGCCGAGCGTCGCGAGGAACTCAAGCGGCTGCTTCTGTTGCGAAAGGCGTTCGCTCCGTGGCGATCGGCCGAGCCATCGCGAGCAATCGCCGCGCCCGCGCGTCGCGCCGCGGCCTCGGGCGAGCGTCATGCGGCGCGTCATTGGGTCGGGATGGCCGCGGCGGCCGCTCTCGGCGGAGTACTCGTGTTGACGGGCGTCTGGATGGGCGGACGCAACGGCCCGGTCGCTCACAATTCGCAATTGCGCGCTCCCGACATGTCCGACACGGTCTTGGCCGACAAGCAACGCGAGATTGCCACCGTGTTCGCGCTGCATCAGGCGGTCGCCGGCCCGCTCGACTGGTACGCCGACACCGAGGACGGCATCCGTCTTTCCTCGGCCAAATCGCGCGTGCCGATGGGGCGGCCGGTCGCCGTGCTCTTACGACTGACGTCGGCCACGGGCAACGGCCGGGGAAACAAGGACTACATGATCGTCTGCCGCGAGAAGACGCCTACCACCATCGAGCTTCCGTCGGATTCGAGCGAGGGCGACATGCCCCCGCTGAAATTGACGCTTTGGGCGACGCCCAACGAGGAGGAAATCGACGTGCAATATGCCTTGGTCACCGACGACTCGCTTCCGGCGATTCTCGCGGGTCAGCGGACAGTCGGTCTGGCCACCACGCCGCTTGGTCAACTGGCTCTCGAACGGCGACTCGTGGACGTGACGGCCAACGCCTGGGTTCTTGCCGAGGGAGACGCAAAGTGAACGCCGGCCGAGTCATGGCGATCGTGTCCGTGCTCGTTCTCGCGGCGCGAACGGGCGTCGCCGTGGATGCCGGGTTGCCCGTCACGTTTGGCCAATCGGGCGAAACCATTTCGGTCCGGCTGACGCGGAGCGGATGCGATGCAACTTTTCCGGTGGTTTTGGAAGCCTACGGTCGGTTTTGGGCCGGCCCGACACACGCTGAGGATCACACGGCGCGGTTCGTTGTTCCCGCCGTTCGCGTCCCGACGGTCTTTCGCGTCGTCACGGCCAATGGCGATCGCGCGAGTCTGGCGGAACTGGTGGCTTATCCTCGGGGCTATGCGCTCGGTTGGGGGCCGCCAAGTTCCAGGGTTGGGCTTGGCGAACCGAGTCCCAGAGCCATGCTCGTCTCGGCCGGCGCGCCGGTATGGTTTCGAGAGTGGGCGGAAGCCGTGGGTCTGTCTGTCGCCGTGCTCGAGTCCTCGGACGGGCCGAATAGTCGGGGGGTCGAGCGGCAGCGTCAATTGATGATTGTGGGACGCGATGAAGCAGGTCGATCGCCTCGCGACGTGATGCGGTTCTTGAACCGCCGCGCCGACGCGGTTCTCGTCTTGGAAGCCAATTGGTTCGGCGAACTGGAGTCGCCGCCCGATGCGTCCGGGACGGCTCCGCTCGCGATTGTCCCCGAAATGCTGGCCGGGGAGTTGTCGGACTTCCGAGGACAACAGTGGGCCGCGCCGCCCGTCTTCACCGCAGCGGCTTCGCCCTGGCCGGGAATTACGAATCGATGGGCGTGGATAGAGCGGAATGCGACGCCGCTGGTAGAGCGAATCGGCGGCCCGGCCGGCCGCATCACCGTGAGCTACGTACCCTGGCAGCGACAGCTTGGCCGCAATGAGTTGGCCGACATGCTATTTCGACGGATTTTGCTCGCGGCGGCTGATCCGGCGATGGACTCGCCGAGGTTGGAACGACGGATCGAGATGATCTGGCCACGCGAGGCGGAGGTTCGCCCGGGCATGCGACCCGTGCTCGCCGCCGCGATCAAACGTCGCTCGGGTATCGGTGAAGTGGTCTCCGGCGTCGCAAAGAAATCTCGCCTTCACGAGGAGTCGCCCTCGGACGACGTGCCCCGGCTTAGGATTGTCGATCTTCGCGGGCCGGATCTGCCGCGCGACGCGGCGGCTTCGCTCCAACTGCCTCGGGAAGTTTCCGAGCAGCGACCGCTCGTCGTGCTGGGCACCGACTCGGCGTTCGACGAGGGTCGCTGGGCCGATCCACCGCCGGTTGACGATGGCGACGAAGGCAACGCGAAGAAGTGGCCGCCCGGATTGACCTGGCTGGCCGACGATTCGCTGCTCCCGCCAGCCTTGCCGAGAATTCAGCTCATGCAAGTGCTCACGCAATGGGGCGTCTTTCTCGATTTCCCCGAAAACGAAGAAAAGGAGTAATACCATGTTCATGCAAAGGCGCCCCCCGCTCCTCCTGGCCATCGCCTCGGCCTTCTTGCTCTGCGGAGTCGTTCTGGCGGATGAGCCCTCGCGCAAGCCGAAGAAGCCGGACGTTCCTCCGGCGCGGGCCATCCAGCTGGCGGTCTTCGATCTGGACGTCACCGAAGGCTTGGAGGTCAGCCCCAAGGCATTGACCGATCAGGTCGTGGCCATGCTCTCGACGCTGCCGAAGGTGACACTGGTCAGCCGAGACCAACTCATCAAAGTAGCCAATGAGCACGAGATTGCCCTGTCGGGATTGGTCGACGGCGACACGGCAGTGCGGCTGGGCAGGTTCGTCAGCGCGCAATACGTGGTCGTGGGTCGGGCGAGCCGTATTGGACAGACCGACTACCTCGTGCTGCGCATTGTCGACGTCGAGACGACCGTTCAAACCACCGTGGCGGCCAAGGCGCCCTCCGCCGGCGGCCCCGAAGCGATTCTCGACCGATTGACCGAACCGCTCGTCAAAAACATCCGAATGTTGCAGACACCCCGCAAGGAGAAGGAGGACCAGGAGATTGCCGCCTTGCGCAAACTGGCCAAGCCCTTGGCCGGCAAGGTCGTCGTGGTCGCGATCGACGAGGAACACATCAACCGCCCGCTGGACGATCCGGCGGCCCAGATGGCCGTGGTCCATCGACTCGAACGCCTGGGGATCGAGGCAATCGTGCCCATCGAACCGATCGCCGGTTGGAAGGAACATCTTCTGGCCTCGGGCAAGTATGACGACAGGAAGGTGGACTTTCTGCTCGAAGGCCAGGGCACGAGCGGATTCGCCGCCCGTTTGCAGGGGCTAACGAGTTGCCGCGCCCGGGTCGAGCTTCGCCTGATCGGACTACCCGGTCGCAGTGTGACGGCCACCGAGCGGGGCGTCGCGGCCGACGTTGATCTGGTCGAGGCCCTGGCTGCGAAGAAAGCCCTGGAAAAGGCCGGCGAGCAAGCCTGCGATGCCTTGATCCGCCGCGCGGCCCGCGTGATGCGTGAGAAAACAGAAACACAGAAGCAGTAGAAGTCAGCGATGAAGTCCTTGGCGTTTTTCATTCTGATCTGGACGGCCGGTTGGCTTTCCGTCGCCGCTGCCGAAACGGTCTCGACGCGCGTGGCCCTGTTATGCGCCGGTGGCGGAGAAACGGGCAAGGACCTGCTGATGCTGACCGACGCGCGGCTTGG
>DOEZ01000582.1 GCA_003532715.1 Planctomycetaceae bacterium | reverse complement strand
CTTCAAACTACTGGATTAGGGATTAGGGATTAGGGACTGGGGATTTGATTCACCGCCGAGACGCGGAGACGCCGAGAGGGGTCTTGGGGATTGAGCCATGAGATTGGGGGAGATTATGGATTGGGGGCTGAGGGTTCGGGGCTGGGGTTTGGGGTTTCCTTGTGGTCGTTATCCTTCTTCAGGGCATTTCTAATGCCTTCCTTGGCGCCTTCGATTGCTCCGCGGACGGCGCCTTTGGTTGTTTCCTCGGCTGTTTCGTCCGCATTCTCCTTGATCCCTTGGCCAATCCCCTTCAGGTTGACGGCCACGCGTTGTGTGGTGATGTCATCCTCGGTATGCGAGATTTCGTCCGGGCCGAAGGACCGCACAACCAGAGTCTCGGTCGTGCCGCCTTGGGAGTAGTGAACCACAAGCGACGCGCCCCAAGGATCCTTCTCAGGCAGTTCCGGCTTCTCTGGCCGGATATAGACTCCCGCCTCGGTGGTTTGGCCGTCGAGCGTGTCGGCGCACCGATTCACTTGAGACTCAGCCTTGGCGCGATCCGCTTCGAGCCGCCCGTCGCCACAGCCCGCCAGGAAGAGCAATGCAAAAAACACCACCGGCAACAGCCGTCGTGAACGCGATAGAGCAAACATAATCACCGCCCTCCAAAAATAACCCAATTCCTAACTCTTCCAATCTCCTGGCTCAACGCTCATGATCTCTTGGTGTCTCAGCGTCTCGGCGGTGAATCCAATCCCCAGTCCCTAACGGATTGGATTCGGTGGGTTGAATTCCAGGGTCCACGGCTTCGACTCGCGATTCAATTGCTTGGCTGTATATCAGATCGGTTGAGCGGCGTCAACTCTTGGGGACGGACGGGGGGTGGTCGGGGTCCGTTTGCGAGCCTTCTTGGATTGTTCGTGCTCGTTGCGCGTCGCGCAACAAAAAACGTTCCGGCCGAAGCGGCCGGAACGTTGGATTGTCTCGAACGATGAAAGCGAAGAGGCTACTTTCGACGGCGGATCAGCATTATCGACAGCAGGCCGGCGCCAAGCAGGCCGAGCGTGGCCGGCTCGGGAACCGGGGTCGGGCACATGGCAAGGCAGAAATTGACCTTGTCGGTTGTGTTGTCCGTGTAGAACTGGAACGTCACCATTTGGCCGGGAGTGACCGGATTGGTGAATGAGTAGTCGAGCGTCGCGCCGACCGCCACGTTGTCAACCATATACGAGAAAGGAATTTGGCTGGTTGTTGGCTTGTAAGGATCGACATCGACAATGGCGACATTGCTGACGTCCACAATGCCGTCGCACGACGTGATTGCGCTGGTTGGGCGGAGACATGCGTGCCGAATCGTGGCATGCATGGTTTTTCACTCGTAGCGAGCGACGATCTTGTATTGGGCTTCGGTCGTCGGCAGGAGAATCCAATCGTCTTTCGGCTCCACGTTCGACCAGGGTTTCCCGTTGACGGTTACGTCGTGAATCGGTCGTCCGTCGGGATGGCGGAGACGGAGTTTGACCACTTGGCACGGGTTGCGCCGCGGTGGAGAAAGCGTCGCTTCGATTCGGCCGGCATTGGCGTGCGACCGCACTTCGAGCGAAACGGGGCCATACTGGGTCGGCACGTCCGCCAAGCGGATCGACTGGTCGTCGTCTAGCCAACGGCGCGGCGCGGCGGCCAGCAGGAGCAGGTTGCCCGACGGATTTCCTTGTTCGCCCAGTTCCTCGGTGACGAGCATGTTCCGAAGGTAGTGCAACGCGACGACGCTGCCACAGGGGAGCGGATCGCTCAGGTTAGGCACGGGAAAGTCGGAACGAATCTGCAGATCGCTCGCGTAGATCACGCTCGTCTCGCGGGCGGCAAACGTGTCGTGCTCCATATTGAACGCCAGATATCCGTAGAAGCCCAGAACATACTCAGCGACCGCGTCCTGGTGGAGCTTGGCGTGCAGATAGCCAAGGCCATAGATGCCGTCGAGTCCGCCCGACCCTATTTCGACGCGGAGTCGGCGAAACCGCGGCATGAAGCAGAACAGGCGATTGTCGGCCTCCAGGAACTCGGTGAAATAGCGAACCTGCTTGCTGCGAGGATCGAACGGAGAAACATCGAGGAAACAGCCCGCGAAAAGCTGATAGTATTCGGCCTCGTCGATTTTGTCGGCATACAGACGCAGCGGCAGCCAGGGAGGCGTCGCGCCCTTCCGATAGAGCGTTTCAACGACTCCGTCCAGAACCTCGCGGTATTCTCTCGCCTCGTCGGCATAGCGACGAGCCGTTTCGACGTCGCCGAGTTCCTCGAGAATCCACGCCGTGTCGACCAACCCTCGCCAGCAGCAAAAATTGGGGTAAAGAGGATAGCACTGCAATCGTCCGATGTCGCCCCCGTAGGCCCACTTCGGCAGCAGACCCCAATGCAACGGTTTCTTGCCGTCTTCGAGAACCATGGTTTTTCGGCGTTGGGCGATCGTCCATTCGGCGCATTGCTTCAGCAGCGGCACGTGCCGGGCAATCCAATCGCGGTCCCGGGTGAATCGGTATACCGTGGCGGCATAGTGCGGCTGGAGCCCGTTACGATACTGCTGGTGGCGTGCGGCGGGACGATACTCGTCGGTCTTCGTCAGAAACTTGGGAGTGAGGTAGGTCGCGTCCATGTAGCGTTGTGCGTCGCCGCCAAATCCGCTGAAGGCCAGGGCCCTCATGCAGTAGCTCTCTTCGATACCGTACAGGTTTTTNNGAGCCGTAATACATCATATCGCCGTCGCCGTTGATGAAGATCTGCGAGAGGACGGCCCGGTAAAGCAGGTTGATCCGTGTTTCGGGAACTTCGATGCCGGCGCGACTTGCCAACAGTTCGTCCCAGTACTGTTTGAACTCGGCCGCCGAGCGATCGAAACCGCGCGAGCGGCATGCGGCCAAAACCTCGGGCGGCAACGTTTCGTACAGATAGACCATGTCGGCCGAATCGGACTGACGTGGCGGGAGGCTTATCTCGACACGGAGGCGGTTGGACGCCGCGCTTGACGCGCTGAGGGACTGCGACAACAGCACGACTTGGCCGTCCGACACGAGGCTCCCGTCGCGGAACTCAAGCGTCGAGGCGCGTTTTCCGGCGACTTCCGCCTCGACCCAGGTGTGGACCGGCTTATCCGAAAGATTCTCGATCTCGACGCGGATGCAAAGCACGCCCCGCGAGTCGTCGTCGCCCGCCGGGCATACAAAGGCGGTCTGGCGGACGGCCAAGTCGCCCATTTGGCCTTCGACGACCGTTCCCGGCCGCCATCCGTCGAGCAGCCGGCGTCGGACCGTTTCGCGGACATCGGCGAGCCGCCAGCGGTCTTCGCCGACCGAAAACGTCAAGGTGTCGGTCGACAGCACGGTTCCGTCCCAGGCGATGCCGATCTCGTGCGATGCGTCCTTCAGCCCCAGCAAAGCCCTCGCGGGCGTCATCGAGAGCGCATGTCGCGCGAGCGATTCGAACGAAGCCTCCTCACCCGAAGCGAGAATGCGGCGTTCGAGTTGATTTGCGACGACCAGGCGTTCCGGCCAGATGTTGGGACTCGAAGGCAGATAGCGATGGACCTCGATTTCAGTCACCGTGGACGGAAGGTCATCCGTCTTGAAACTCGCACGGAACGCACGCGTGGCGATCGTTTCGAAGCGGAACGTCAGACGGCGATCCGCGGCCGAGACTTGGCACGTCAAACCAGCCTCGACTGGACGCCATTGCAGGCCGTCGTGAATTTCGAGGTTCACGGCGGAAGGGTCGGGCGCGTTGTCGGCAAAGAACAGGCTTGCTCCGTCGAGGACGTGGCCGATCGGCCACTCGATGCCCACGGCCGCCGCGTTAGGGGGTGTATCGGCCAAAGCCGTCGTTCTGCCGTCGTTCAGCCCGCTCACGGAAACCGGCTTGTCGTCGCGCAACCAGGCCGTTGCGCGGTCGGCTCCCGGGCACGTCTCGTGCAAGCGGGCCAGATTTCGTGACAAGAGACGCTCCCCCTTCACCGCTTCCGGTTGGACGGCCTGATGCGCCAGGCCGGCGTGGGCTCCCCAAACGAGGACGACAAGCACGATGCCCGCAACCGCACGCGGACAAAGAACCGACAGGCCACAAGAAAGGGAATTCATGAGACTCTCTCCGGACGGGAGGGGAACGGGTGGGACGGCGGGGAGCGAAGTGGAAAATAAAACAGGGCGGCTGGAAGAAAGCACGTTTTCTGCCAGCCGCCCAGTGATTCTGGATGGGGATAGTCCCCCAATCCGTTTCCTTACGAATCCTTAATCAAGGAAGCCGACCAAGTCCTGGCTGCGGCTTGGCTGTTGGAGTTTTCGGACGGCCTTCGCTTCGATCTGGCGGATGCGTTCGC
>DOEZ01000078.1 GCA_003532715.1 Planctomycetaceae bacterium | reverse complement strand
GTAGTATGCTTTCGAAGGATTGGGCATTTTCAAGTTTCGGTCCGGGCCGGAATCCGGTATATTCGCGGGATTCTGGGGATTGGCGGTAACATGAATGGTGGACCCCCGCCCCGGAAGGGCCGCTTGGCGGCAATTCTTGTAGTGCGGAAACGTAGCAGTGAGACCCAACGTCGAAGATGAGCAAGAAATCACGCAGCATGGATCGCCGAGCGCCGTTGAGCGATCGGATGGGGGATGAGTCGAGATCGAGGTTCGACGCGCAGCCAAAGCCTTCCTGGTTCAGCCAGGTGGTCTTCCGCGAGTCGGTCGAGGCGGTCGCCGTCGCGTTCATTCTCGCGTTCCTCTTCCGAACGTTCGAGGCCGAGGCATTCGTCATTCCCACTGGCTCAATGGCCGATACGCTGATGGGGTTGCACAAGGACGTCACGTGTCGCGAGTGCGGCCATCCTTATCGGGTTGGCATCAGCACGGGAATGTCGGACCAGACAAGCGGCGTTCCCAAGGGTCTCGACGTCGTCCGCAGTGTATGCCCGCTTTGCCGTTACGAAATGGACGTCCGCCGCCAGCGAGCCTTTTCGGGTGATCGGGTCTTGGTGAACAAGTTTGTCTACCACTTCCAGGAGCCTCGGCGATGGGACGTGGCGGTCTTCAAGTACCCCGAGGGCGCCAAGACCAATTTCATCAAACGCCTCGTCGGGCTGCCGAACGAAACGATACGCATCCATCGGGGAGATCTGTTCGTTCAAGAATCGGGCGAAGACGGTTTCACGATTGCCCGGCGGCCGCCCGAGAAGATTCGCGTCATGCTGCACACGATCCACGACACCGAACACCTGCCCGCGACCTTGCTCGAACACGGGTGGCCATCGCGATGGCAGCCCGATGCGGATTCACCGGGCTGGCGGGTGGCTGACGATTTCCGCTCGTTCGCCCATGACGGTGCGGCAGGCCGGGAAGCGTGGCTGCGCTATCATCACGTGGTACCAAGCCAACAAGCGTGGAATGCGGCCGATCGAGGGATGCCTCTCGACCAGAATCTGATTCCTCAGTTGGTATCCGACTATTGCGCTTACAATGCGGGCACCGCCGAATTCCAATACAACCGCCGAAGTCGCGGTCCGGTCGACGGTGAAGACCAGAAGGGGCTTGGCGTTCACTGGGTTGGCGACCTGGCTGTTTCCTGCACGTTCGAGGTCCGGAGCAAGCAGGGCGAGGTGGTTTTGGAGCTTGTCGAAGGCGGCCGACGCATGCAATGCCGCATCGACGTGGCGACGGGTCGCGCTGAGTTGAGCATCGTTGGCGACGAGTTCCGTCGCGAGACGACCACTGCCGTTTCGCGTCCGGGAACGTACGAACTGATGTTCGCCAATATCGACGACCAACTCTTGCTCTGGGTCAACGGCACGGTCGTTGCGTTCGACAAGCCGACCACGTACGATCCGCTGGGCAATACGACGCCGCGTCCGGACGATCTCGCGCCGGTCGGTATCGCCAGCCGCGGCGCCGACGTCGAAATCCGAAACGTGAAGGTGCTTCGCGACATCTATTACATCGCGGTGGGACCGAGCAAGTACACCGGCCGGGTTTGCGACTATCGCAACGGGGCTGGACTCTTCGTGTCGACGGCAAACGAGGAACATGCCTCGCCGAGTCGCATACAGTACTTCTTGTCGCATCCGGACCTGTGGCCCGAGGCCTTTTCGGACGGCAACATGCGGGAAGCCGTCTTTCCCTTGCACGACGACCAGTTCCTTATGCTCGGCGACAACAGCCCAGCGAGCAAGGACAGCCGGATGTGGACCGAGGATGAGTACTACGTCGATCGTGAGTTGCTGATCGGCAAGGCTCTGTTCGTCTATTGGCCCCATTCTTGGGATGAAATCGGGATCGGAGAAGAGAAGAGCATTCCATTTCCGTTCTTCCCCAACTTCAAACAGATGCGTTTCGTGCGGTGAGACCCGACGGACCATTTTGGTGAGACCTGTTGCCCTACACGGACGTGTGCCATGCCCATGCTGGAAGTGGAAGGATTGGTGAAGAACTACGGCATTCGTCGCGTGGTCGACGGCGTCGACTTCTCGGTCGAGCGAGGCGAAATCGTCGGCCTTCTCGGACCCAACGGCGCTGGAAAAACGACCAGCTTCCGCATGACTTGCGGAATGATCGAGCCGAACGCGGGCAAGGTCGTGCTCAACGGGCACGACGTGACGCGCTGGCCCATGTACCGGCGGGCGGCGGAGGGGCACATGGGCTATCTGGCTCAGGAGTCGAGTGTGTTTCGGAAGCTCACGGTCGAAAAAAACCTCTTGGGCGTCATGGAAATGCTCGGGCGGCTCGGCCGCGCGGAGCGCAAACGCCGATGCAACGAACTGCTCGAACAATTCGACATCGCCCGGCTGCGCAAGAGCATGGCCATATCGCTCTCGGGCGGCGAGCGCCGGCGGCTCGAAATCGCCCGGGCGCTGGTTTCGGATCCGGAGATCATCCTGCTCGACGAACCCTTCACGGGGATCGATCCGGTGACGATTGCGAGCATCCAGAAGATCATCCGCCGTCTGCGCGAGGAAGGCATCGCCATCCTGATCACCGACCACCAGGTTCGCGAAACGCTTCAGATCACCGATCGAAGCTACGTGATTCGCGCGGGAAAGGTTTTGTGTCACGGCACGCCCGGCGAGGTGCTCAACGACCCGGAAGCGAGGAAATGCTACTTCGGCGAGGACATGGACCTGGGCCACGGCTTGCCGCCGGGTCCGCATCACCGGTCCGCGCCGCTCGCCCCCGAGAACCCCTCGCAGATTATTCGTCGCAAAGGGCGAGGCTCTTCTTGAGGTCCGCGATGTAACCGCGCGCGTGCCGCCAAGGTCGCCTTTCGCGCCGCGAGAGAATCGCTACTTTCGCGGAGCGAAAGGCGACTATTGAGGCCACGCGAGTCAGCAACCCGTGAACGGATATTCGGCTATGCAGGTGCGAGCCACGTTCGATGCGTCCGGACGCACCAAGGCGATTGACATTCTCCGTCACGCCTCTTTGGGTCTGCGGAATTGTCGGATCAGGCAGATGCACCACGCGAGGGTGTACGTCAGATAGATGCCCAAGATCAGGGGAAACAGCCAAGGCGGCGACGCGCGGCCCAGCGTTGCCGCGAAGCACGCGTGGAAACAGGCTATCGACAGCACGAGTGTGGCATTGCCGAACCAAACCATCATTCCCGATAGGATGGCCGCGCTCGCCTTCTTCCGCTCGGGCGCGAGCCAGTAGTCCTTGTTCGGCAGGTTGATCATCGAATTGGGCAATCGGGGCAAAGACGCCGCGAATAGCAGGATCACGAGTGCCGTCCCCAGTGTTATGCCCGCGTAGACTGTCACGAAGGCGTTTCTTCCCATCGACCCAATCGCTTGACCGCGCACGTCGAACTGCGAAATCACTTGCGGCGGGAGCGACGGATAATAAACAGCCATGTGAATCAAGGCCAATATGACGAGCGTCAATAGCACGAGATAACCGACGCGGTTCCCAAACATCCTACTCTCCATGTCACGGGCTTTCCCCGTCTCAAACGATCATCATCGCGTCGCCGTAGCTGTAAAAGCGGTACTGCTCGCGAATCGCTTCGTCGTAGGCTTCGCGCATCAGGGCGTCGCCGCCGAAGGTTCGGGCCAGGACCAGCAGCGTGGTCCGTGGCAGGTGGAAGTTGGTGATCAGGGCATCGACGGCGCGAAACTGGTAGGGGGGCCGGATGAACAGATCGGTTTGGCCGACAAACGGGTGAAGGATTCCGTCGGCGTCGGCGGCCGTTTCGAGCACCCGCACGCACGTCGTGCCCACCGCGACGACGCGTCCGCCGGCGGCCCGTGCCTCGTTGATGCGATGAGCGGTTGCTTCGCTGATGGATCCCCACTCGGAGTGCATCTTGTGCTGGTCGAGCGATTCGGTGCCGATGGGGCGGAACGTGCCCAACCCGACGTGAAGCGTCAGACGACAGAGGATGACCCCCTGGTCGGCCAGTTTGCGCAGCAGGGCCTCGGTGAAGTGCAAGCCCGCGGTGGGGGCGGCGACGGCACCGGGGTTCTTTGCGTAGACGGTCTGATAACGTTGCCGGTCCGACTCGATCATCTCGCCCTTGCGGATGTACGGCGGCAGCGGCACNNGGGTCGCCTCGGTCGATTCGGGTTTGGCGATCCACATTCCGTCGGGCAGTTTCGTGCCCAACTGCAGCCGGATGTCGTCGTCGCCCCGGGGGTTTCGCAGCGTGAGCGTCTCGCCCGCCTTGAGCGTGCCCCGGGTCTTGCCCAGAATCCGCCACAATCCCTCGGGGCTTTCGTCCAAGAAAAGCCCCTCCCAGTGACCGCCGGTCGTCGTGCGGTAGCCGACCAGCCGCGCCGGCACGACCCGCG
>DOEZ01000707.1 GCA_003532715.1 Planctomycetaceae bacterium | reverse complement strand
GGACCGCCGCGAATAGGCCATTGAGAAGCAAGTTGCGGCGGATGGCCTTGAGCGTCCGGTCCAATTCGGTCACCGGAATCGCCGTGCGCGTGACGGCGTAGGTGGAATCGCCCACGGCAAACGGAACGGCCACGTAGCGCAGATCGGAGCCGATGGTGTCGCTCGGCCGCGTCGACCGGCCCACCTCGCCCGAAAATGCCTTGAGGATCTCGGGACGTCTCGAATGGTCGTCCATCCGGTTCGAGTCCTTGTCGCTATCGCCGATGACCTTCCCATCGGGCAAGACGATCGTGATTCGCGTTCGCACGCTCTGCCCTTCGTTAACGGCCTCGGCCTGCGCCATGCACAGCCGGTTTACCGCCTGGTAGTCGCCGGATTCGATCAAGGGCTTGGCATCGCGGATCAACAGGCGTGCGCGAGCCTCCAACGAGGCGTCTACCTGGTCGAAATAGAGCTCGCGGAGAATTCCCTCTCCGTACCAGCCGCTGAGCATCAAAGCGGCCAGCGCGATGAAGAGATAGGACATGAAGAGACGCCAAAAAAGTCGCTGTCCGCGCATTCGCTATTCCTTGAAGCGATAACCGACGCCTCGCACCGTCTCGATGTATTCGCCGGCGCTTCCGAGCTTCTTGCGGAGCCCGACGATCTGGACATCGACCGCTCGATCGGTGATGGCGTATTTGTCGCCGTGAACGCCGTCGAGAATCTGGTGCCGGGTGAAGACCCAACCGGGCTTGCGGGCCAAGAACGTCAATACTCGAAACTCGGTGGACGTGAGATCGACCGGCTCGTCGTCGACGAGCACCTCGTGCCGGCCGAGGTGGATCGAAAGGCGTCCGAACGTCATCGGCTCCTCCGACCCGGCGTCCGGTTTACTCGCTTCGTCGGCCGCGCGGCGCAAGACGGCCGCGACCCGCGCCATCAGCACCTTCGGACTGAAGGGCTTGGTCACATAGTCGTCGGCCCCCATGTTCAGCCCCTTCACAATGTCGCTTTCCTCGCCCTTCGCGGTGAGCATGATGACGGGAATGTCTCGCGTCTTCGCGTCGCTCTTGAGCTTCTTGCACAGCGACAAGCCGTCGACGCCCGGCAGCATCAGATCGAGAAGAACCAGATCCGGACGCTCGTTCGCGATAGCTCGGAGTCCATCCTCGCCCGTCCTCACGCCAGTGACGCGAAACCCGTCCTTGAAGAGATTGTAGCCAACCAATTCACGAATGTCGTCCTCGTCCTCGACGACCAGCACCGACTGATTTTTCATCGAAACCTCGAAGCTGGAGCTTGGTTCTCGCATGGTAACCAAAACCACATCGCACGCCCTCACAATATCGTGCCGTTACGTTAGGAGAGAATTAGCGTTCAATGAGCCTTTCGTGGCATTCCGAGACAATCCGAGCGTCGTGACAAGACGGACACACAGCCTCCAGCGCACGATTATAGTACGTTCGCGGGAACCGGCTATCGGTGGCAGGTGCAAGCGAAATAATCGATTGCCCCCCCGTCCGGGGGTAGCACTCTCCAAGCATCTGGCCCGAGACCGTCGGAAACTGTATCGGTTCTGACAATGCTAACGGCATTCTATTGGTTACCACCCCTGCAATCAGCCGTTCTAACATAAACCGAACCAATGAACCGACGATGAGAAGGGCGTGTGAGCGCGAATCGGGCTTCCCGGATCGTTTGCAACGCCACCTTGGTCCAGCATTTGTGGGTGGTGGCTCTTCAGAAACAGTTACACAGAAGACTCTTTGGCGGTCGAAACCATGCGTGAAGCGGCGACGATGCGAGTGGCCTTCTTGATTACCCTTACTTCGGTTGTTTTGGCCCCGATGATCGCGATGCGAGCGATGGCTCAAGAGTGGGGAGGCTTGAACGGTCCCGTCCAACGAGCACCCGATTCGCCCCTCTACCTGGCTTCCGGTGCCGCTCATGAGCCGGTCACGGTCGATGGCCGCTACGTGCCCGTGGGGACCAGCTCGCCGATCGCGGCAAACGACGAGACGGCGAGGCGTCTGAGCGAGGTTGAAGCCATCCTGGAAAAATGGGCAGCCGAGAAGGAGGAGGCGAAGAAGAAGGCCGCCGCCAAGCCGAGTGTTCAGGCTGGCGGCCGAATTCATTGGGACTGGGCCGCGTTCAACCAGGACTCGGTAAGCCAAGAGCAAATTGGCCGCCAAGTCGGCGGCAGCGAATTTCGAAAGGCCAAGATATTTCTGAAAGGCGAAGCGTTCGAGGTAGTGGAATACAAGGCCGAATACGACTTCGCTGATTCGGAATCGATTGACGCAAGAGTACTGCAATCGACCGCGTTCAAGGACGTTTATATCCAGATCAACGAGCTTCCACTCTTGCGTCACGTCCGCGTTGGCCACTTCAAGGAACCCTTTGGGCTCGAACAACTCACCAGTTCCAACCAAATAACCTTCATGGAACGATCGCTGGCCGATGAAGGTGGATTCGTGCCGGGGCGCAATTCCGGCGTCATGGCCCACGATACGTATGCCGACGAGTACGGCACTTGGGCCATCGGCTGCTTCTTCAGCGAGATGATCTCCGAACCGCCGGTGATCCGGACCAACAAGGGGGGACTTGCGCTGACGATGCGAGGAACCTATCTCCCGTTGTACGACGAGGCGACCGATGGACGCCGTCTGTGGCATTTGGGAGTCGGGTACAGCTATCGCGACACGCCCGACGACCTCGCCCGGTTTCGTCAACGCCCCGAGTGCCATCTAGCCGACTACATTGTCGATACGAGATTCATTCCCGACGTCCCCTCGTGGCAGATTCTCGGAGCGGAAACGGCTTATGTAAATGGGCCCTTCTCGGTCCAGGCCGAGTGGAACGCTTCCTTCGTGGCTCGAGACATTGATGAAGATCTGTTCTACCACGGGGGCTATGTCTACTTCAGCTACTTCCTGACCGGGGAGCACCGAGTCTACAATCGCAACGGCGGCTGCTTCGACCGCGTTGAACCCTTCGAAAACTTCTTCCGCGTTCGCGACTGCCACGGCTGCGTCCGCACCGGCAAGGGAGCATGGGAATTAGCCTATCGCTGCTCGTTCATCGACCTGTCCGAGTTCGTCACCCTGGTGAACCGGCCAGGACGCGTCTGGGACCACACGATCGGCATCAATTGGTACCTCAACCCCTATACCCGCGTCATGTTCAACTACGTCAACAGCACGCTGAACGACGATTTGGGTGACGGAAGCCTCAGCATCTTCCAGATGCGAACGCAGATCGATTTCTAGCCCGGATTATTAACGAGTTCATACTAGCCCGAAGCGCAAGCGAGGGTCCGAAAACAATTCATCTTCGCATGCACTTCGGGCTTGTATTCCGCACGCTTCGCCGAAATCACGGACTCATGAATAACCCAAGCTAACCCGTTTCCCTGAAATCCGACCATGGAACCACTGTTCCGCTTGGCGATAATGGGTATCATACGGCGTGTCGTCCTTGGTCCGGAACGAACGCGAGAGCATAGCTTTGCGAGGTTCTCTCTTGCGTTTCGGGCTGGCATCGCCAGGGGGTGCCAGGACACCATGACCGATCCGTGGTGGCGACCCACGCGCGGCGGACCCGTCGAAACGCAATCAGGAGAAACAGATGCCGAGCCGGAAGAACCTGTATCTGGCGGTGGACATTGGCGGCACGAAAATTCTGGCAGCGTTGGTCGATGCCTCGGGCAAGGTGCTATCCCGACAGAAGTGTCCGACTCCCCGCGACAAGGGGCCCGAGCCGCTTTTCGAGGCTCTCGACGCGACCATCTCGAAGATGTTGGCCGAGAACGGCAATCTGAAACCCCGCGAACTTCGAGCCATGGGAATCGCCGTGCCGGGCGTCGTCGACCCGGACGAGGGCCTCGTCATCGTGACGCCCAACATGGGCCTTTCGAACACCCGGCTGGGCGACCATTGCGCCAAGATGTTTTCGATGCCGGTGGCCATCGGAAACGACTGCAACACGGGCATTCTCGGCGAAAAGTGGCTTGGTGCCGCCCGAAGGGCTCGCAGCGCGATGGGTATTCTGGTCGGCACGGGCATTGGCGGCGGCTTCATCCAGGGGTCGCGCGTTTGGCGTGGCGCGCGAGAGGCGGCTTCGGAAATCGGCCATATCGTCATGGAAATCAACGGCCCCCCATGCGGATGCGGCAATCGCGGCTGCCTTGAAGCACTGGCCAGCCGCACGGCCATCGAGCGTCGTCTTCGCGAAGCCATGGCGGCGGGTCGCCCCACGATTCTCAGCCAGTTGCTCGACGACGAGACGCACGTGATCCGCAGCAATGTGCTCCGCCAGGCGATCGAGGCGGGCGATCCGCTCGTTGCCGAGGTGCTTGGATTTGCCGCCGACGTTATCGGCCACGCCTGCCTCACCGTGGGACATTTGCTCGATCCCGAGGTGATCGTCCTGGGCGGCGGGGTCATCGAGGCATGTAGCCATTTCATGGTGCCGCTCATCGAAGGAGTCGTCAAAAGCGACTGCCTGATCCAGGCCACCGACGGGGGGGGCATTCTCGTCTCGTCTCTTGGCGACGACGCAGTCATACTTGGCGCGGCGGCCTTGGCGCGTCAATGTGTCGGCGAAGACCCCTTCAAAAGGCGGTTCGCCGTGGCTCCGTCCTACCGGCCGATCGCCCGGCGCAAGTCCGGCGGATTCCAGGTCAATTCGAAGAGCTTCGACTCGGATTTCATCGTAACAGCCTCGGGCAAGGCCAAGCCCAAGAAGGTCGAGCCGCCGCGGCCGTCGCACGACGGACGGAGGCACGTCCAGCGGTGGCACCTGGCGCGAGCCTGTCGCGGCGGCCCGCACGTGCTGTTCATCGCGGCCGGCCCGGCCGGCGACATCGAACTGAGCGACGACGCCCAAACCTACCTGAAGCAGCGACTCATCGACTGGCAAATCGCGCCCCTGGACGAAGCAATCGAAGCGTACAACGCCAGCAACGAGCGCAAGGCGGCATTGGTCTTCATGACGTGACGGCGATGAACGGAGAAGGACGGCAAAAGGGGACTCATCACAATGGGTTTGGCAGTAGGGCTTTTCGAGGGACACAGTATCATGCCAGAGTTCATTGCAGGTGGAGCCGCCGCCTACGAAAAGGGTCTTCGCCAAGAATACGAATCGGCAAGAGCACGCCTCGAAGCTCGCCTGAAAGAGTGCGCCGATCCGTCCCAGCGGCATGCAATCGAAGAAGAACTACGGGACTTGAAGGAAGACTTCAAGAGCCGGCTGCGGCGGATGCGACACTCCTTGTTCGGCACGGGCTGAAGCCATGCGGAGCGTTTTTTCGTTCCGCGACGGTTACGGCATGGTAAGGGCAATTCTAGCCAACGTCGGGAGATAACACCATGAGCTTCCTGCGGCAACTCTTCGGTCCCAGTCGAGAAGAAATCTGGCGGCAGCTTTCGGGCGAGATCGGGGCCCAGTACGTCGAAGGCGGCTTCTGGAAGGGTGACAAGGTCCAGATCCAGCACGGGCAATGGACCGTTACCCTCGACACGTACACCGTCTCTCATTCCGATGGGAAGACGAGCCATTCCGTGACGTACACGCGTCTCCGTGCTCCCTACGTGAACCAAGACGGTTTCCGCTTCACGATCTACCGCAAGAGCATCTTCAGCGACTTTGGCAAGTTCTTCGTCATGCAGGACGTGGAAGTCGGCTATCCCGAATTCGACGAAGCATTCGTCATCAAGGGCAACGACGAGTCCAAGCTCCGGGCCTTGTTTGCCAACGACCGTATTCGGCAGTTGATCGAGATGCAGCCCTCGATTCATCTGACCGTCAAGGACGATGAGGGTTGGTTTGGGTCCAAATTCCCCGAGGGCGTGGATGAACTCTGTTTTCAAGTGATCGGGGTGATCACGGATATCGAACGCCTCAAGTCGCTCTATTACCTGTTTGCCGAAACCCTGAACCACCTGTGCCACATCGGATCAGCCTATGAGGATGATTCGAAGCTGGAGTTGTGACTATTTCTGCTGATCCGCCTTCGACGCCCGGCCCATGAATCTCAAACCCATCGTTCACGCAATTCTCGGAGAATACGCCTTGCCCCGCCACGGGACACACGGCGTGTCGCACTGGGCCAGGGTGTTGGAGAACGGGCTTCGGCTTGCCCCTGAAACCGGTGGGAACGTCGAGGTGATTCAGTTGTTTGCGGTCTTCCATGATTCCAGGCGTGTGAATGAAGGGATTGATGACGGCCACGGCCAGCGAGGAGCGGACTTGGCATTGCGACTGCGAGGCGGGTTGTTTGACCTGCCCGACGAGGACTTCGACCTACTGTATGCCGCTTGCGTTGGTCACACCGATGGCGGCACAACGTCCGACCCAACCGTCCAGACCTGCTGGGATTCCGACCGGCTTGATCTTGGACGGGTCGGCATTTGCCCCGACCCCAGAAGGTTGTTTACCGACGCAGCCAAGCATCCAGAAATGCTCAAATGGGCCGATGGTCGAGCCTGTTTCGAGGTGGTGCCCGAGCTTGTGAGGCGGGATTGGGGCGTGATGCTGAAGAAGTCGTGATGGAATGCTGTCACCCTAGTCAGAACGGAGCAACGGCCATGCAACCCCATATCGACGCAACGGAATTCGGCTCGATCACCGTGGACGGGGAAACGCTCGACCACGACATCGTGATCCGACTCGGCGGCAAGGTGAAGAAGCGGAAGAAGAAGCTCTCGAAGCAGCACTACGGCACTTCGCACACCGTGTCGCTCGACGAAGCGAAGCACATCCATGATGAGGGTGCCGACCGGCTGGTCATCGGGAGCGGCCAGCAGGGACAGGTGAAGCTGTCCGACGAAGCCGAGGCGTATTTCAAGAAGAAGGGATGTTCGGTAGAATTGCATCCGACGCCGGAGGCCATGGGTATCTGGAATCAGGCAGAGGGGAAGGTCATCGGGATGTTTCATGTGACGTGCTGAAAAGAGGCTGCCGAAGGATCTGGTTTGACAGAGTCTCTTGGCCTGGGGTAGAATAACGTCCAAGAGAGTGTGGCAGCTTGAACCTCTTCCCTACACACTGAAGCCATGAAAATCGCCTCATCCTTCCACGACTATTACGACACGGTGCAGGCCACGGGACAGGACCAAACGCTGGTCTATCGTCGTACTCGAAAAGAAGTGTGGCTGGATCGTGAAACGTTTCCTTTTCCGGTGTTTGGGGGACGGTTTCTCCCGTTTTACGGTCGCAGGCTCACTGCACCCTTCCTGGCCGTGGTGCAGTCTGTGATCGGATTCTGTGGCAAGATTCACCTGCTCCTTCAGCTTTCCCATCAACGACAACATGAACCACACCCCAAGACGGCTTTGTGCTACTCGCTGACCGACGTGGATGAGTTTGTCGAGGCACATTTCAGGCGGCATCATGTCGAAGGATATCGGTGGAAACCTCGGGGATTGCGGCGATTCGCCGATAGGTGTTGGCCAATGGAGCAGAGGCGGGAGGAGTTTGAGAGACTTTTTGAGACTTACGCCTCGAAGGAGTCCGCATTCGGGAGTGTTTTTCTCGACAGTGGATGCCCGATCTTCGTTGCCTCAACATGGTGGGGCCGTAGGGGACCTCGTGATGGCTGCAAGCGTCAATACAGGATTGTATACAATGAATGCTTGAATGAACTGGAGTTCTTTCGGGTCATGGACACGTATACGGCCTACCAGGAGATTCAGATGTTCTTGGGGAACTTGGCCCAACCGAACAAGCCGATACTAGAAATCCCGGATAAAGACATGGTGTCCATCAAGGGCTTTGACAAGTGGAGCTTTCGCAAACCGCCTGAGTGACAGAGCGGCGTGGCGTCCCAAAACGATGGGAGGAGAACCAATACCATGGACACGGATTGCTCGGAGCGTAGAACGGCTTTGAACGGCAGGGCCATTGCTGGCGCTGTTGCCGCTCTCGGGATAACGTTCCTCGTGTTATTTGCTATTGGCTACATTCTGCCGTTGGACCCCACCCTTGAAGCTCTGAAACGGCAACGAGTCGGGGTGAGGGTGCTACTGGTGTCACCGGTTGCAGGAGCGATCATTGGGACAGTGGTCGGGCATCGCCAGGTATCGCTCTACTGGCTTTGGTGGGTACTGCTGTTTTGGGGCACGTGTCTCATCCCAGTATTTCCATCCAAGAGCGGGCTTCTCCCACTTGGAACGCCCTATGTCAATGGTCCTCTTTGCTGGATGAAGGCGGGCTTCTTTGTCACGCACCTTGGGGCTACGGCTCTGCTTGCCGCAGTCGTTCATGTATTCTACAGGCTGGGCCTGCGATTGTGGAAACGTGGAGATGCGTCTGCGACTACGGTGTCTCAGCAGGATGGTGGCTAAAACGGCGAACCCATGATGACTCACCACTGCCCAAGCAAACGCAAGGCTATCCAAAACGCTCTCGGTCGGTTAGGATGGCACACCAAGAGTAAGGAAGTAGTCGCCCTGCTTGCCCACTTCGGGATCGAGGTGAGCGAGGGCCTGGTCAGCCGGGTCAAGATCGACAGTCTGAAACGGTCAATCNNCGCGGAACAAGCCGATGAATCAGAAGAAGCCTCGGCAAAGAAATAGGCGGTAGAGGCTTGGAAAGGACACTGGCATGAAACTCCACAAAATCTGGATTGAACAGTGCGAAGCGGCCCGAGGTATCGAAGACGAGTTCGGCACCCAGAAGGCTCTTGACTATTTGGTCGGCGAGAAGTTCCTCAACTTCCTCGAAGCCGCCGAAACTGACGACGGCTTCCGAGGCGAGATTCCCGCATTCTTGGCCGAGATCAAGACCATCTTCGAGCCTTGGCAGTTGGCCCAATACCTCGAAACGGCACGGGAGACGGAACCGTTCGACACAAGCCTGTTTGAGCCGACATCGCACCCCTTACTGGGCGAGGAGGAGATTGAGTTCGACGCCGAAGAAGTCGAGGAGATGCGGCAGGACGACATTCGCCAATGCACCCGTGACTTGCTCCTGGTCGAGCGGGCAAGAGAGTGGCTGTTGGGGGACACGCCATGATTTTTCGCCTCTCCCAGAAGCTCGCCACGAAGCTCAAGAAGGGCAACCTTCCGTCAGTGCCGCTCGATGAAAATCCGTATGCCGACTGGTCTGCCCATCTGTTCCTGGCGAGTCGAACCCAGTACGTCATCGTGAGCAACACCAAGTCGCTCTACTCCATCGTCATGTATGGGAAGGGGATCACCGATGACGGCACTTTCATAGATCGAGCCTTGAGTGCCATTCGAGAATTCACGGAGAATGATGACTTGGCATTTCTCTACCAGAGGTTCATTGCTCCATCCAGCGGGAGTGTCCAATGTGCCAAGGCCCTGGATCGTTCGGTGATCGGCTCGATGAATGAACTGGGGAAGGTAGCGACGTATTATCTGCAATCGGACGACATGTCGCCATTTGAGATCGGCTTCAGGCTCAACGAATTCCTGCTTTCGGCGATTGCTTCGAGCAAGAAGAACCGTTATGGCAAGCCCAGAGAAGCATTCAAGACGTTAGCAGGCGGTTTGATTCCAGGAGCCAGCGCCGAGGAGTGAACGTCCGCTCAGGGCGAGACATTCCATACCTCCCGAAGTTTCCAACCTCGACTCGTTTTCACGACGACCCCGCCGATGTCCCACATCTCTTGGCAGATCTTCGTGACTTCTCTCGGTACCGGCACGGGACCGAGCACCTCACCCGATCCTGTCAAGGGTTCCAGCCAGAGTTTGCCCGACTCGATCTTCTTGATCCAGAAGTGATCCTCGATTTCCTGCTGGTAAACGTGGGGCGAGTGCTCGTCCACGTATTGCTCCAACAATTCGAGCACGTCTTGGGCGGCGGGCAAATTGGTCGCTGCCTCCTTCGCCCGCTCTTGTGCGGCGGCGGTGTCCGTGGCGTAGCCCTTTTCGGCCAGCCACTTCGCCAGGGCCTTCGTCACCGTTCCAGCGGCCTTCATCGTCTCCTTGCCACAGTCAACCTTGTGCGGCATGAAGTAGCCCAAGAACTCGGAATAACCGTCGAGAATCTCTTCGGGCCCATAAGTGCCGCAAAAAGTGCCGCCTTTGCCGGTGATGCGGCGGTAGTCCTTCTCGCCTTGGCCGGGCCAATACGATTCGAGGTAGCTTTCGTACAGCGACAGGATATCCCGGTACTTCGTGACGGTTCGTGGGCTAAGCCGAGATTCCTGATCGGCAAGAAACTCCTCGAACACTTTTGAAATCACCTTCTTGGATTTTTTTGGCATTGTTCATCTCCACTGGGGACTTCAGCCACCCTGGGATTGTTCATGGTCCTTCACCGCTGCCTTGTAGACCTCCACTGCGGCTTTCGCCATCGCCCGCATTACCCGCCGGTCCGGGAGCAGGGGAAGATGCGTCCGCCCAAGTTCCGAGACGATCACGTTGGCAATTACCCCTTCGAGCTTCGTCTCCAGCTTATGCGTGGTCTTGGAATCCATCGGTTCGCCCTTATGTGTGGGGATACTTCTGGCCGAGCCACTTCATTTGGGCAACAACCACCTGCAACAACTTTTCGGCGGCGACCTTGAAATCGTCGTTGCCAGCCACCCAGTCCATCGGTTCAAAAAGAACAAACTGGATCGCCGTCATCAACACCAGCCGTTGGAGTTCCTCCGGGCGACCATTCTTCCACTTGGCCGACCCGAAAGGCGTTGGATGCTCGTCTCGTAACAGGGCGTCAATATCCGCCTGCAAGTCCATGATATCCCGCAACTTCTTGCAGACAAGCTCTTGCGTATTGGCTGCGTCTCTTCGTTCCTCTTCGGGCATGTCCAAGTGAAGGCTCCTTTATGGAACTGGTTGAGACGGTGTTCTGCTGTGGTACGTTTGCGCCGTCTCCAGCATCTTACTCAAGGACGCTTTCTCGGCCAACCGGTGTTCGCCCTACCAAGAGTCCGTTGTGCCAGTGTGACCCATTGTCCGCTGTTGAAGAAACTTCTCCAAGTCCACTTTGCGGTAACGAGTGTTCCCGCCGACCTTAACATAAGGGACTGAGTGTCGTCCCGTACACCTCCAACTTGCAAGAGTCGATGGCTTCAGCCCGAGGTACTCGGCAGCTTCCTTTGTGGTCAGCATCTCGGATACGGCCTTTGTTGCCTCTTTCGGCTTCTGCCCCACCTCCGCTCCAGGTCGAGTGATCTCGATCAGCAGGTCAGTGAAAACGCAGAGGGCGTCCACAACCGACTTGGCGGTCGTGTTCAGGTGGGTTTCCAATCGGTTGCGGAGGCGGCGAATCGTCTCCTCGTCACGTAGTTGCTCCATGGCAATACCTTTCCTTACGTGGGCAACATAGGTTGGCCATCATTGTCGGGAATACGGTGGCCGTCATCCCAACTTGACTGCCCCCTCCACCGCCTCCAACATTCTTTTCAACGACTCCTCATCGGCTAGCCGGTGCTCGGTACCAATCTCAATCAGCTTTCCAGGCAACAACCCACTGTTCCTGATCAGTTCTTCCGAATCGGCAAAGGGTACGACCTCGTCGGCTCGGGAATGCAGGATGACCGTGTTTGGCTTCACCCTGGTCGCCGTGCCCCATCGCTTCCACGCCGGGCAGAGGAGGACCAGTGGTGTGTTTTGTGAATCGAGGTTCATCGCCCCCGCCCCGCCTCTTGAACTCCCGACGACCACATCGGGCTTTCCCCCATCATACTCTTTCTGGGCGATCCTGACAGCCTCCTCGAAATCGTCGTCGGGCAAAGCCGGGTTCAAGACCTCATGCCCGTGGTCCTTGAGGTAGGTCGGCTTGAGGCCGCCTGGGGTCGAGGTCCAGCCGTGGAGGAAGAGGATGGTCATGGTGTTGATTACGCTCTTGCCGTTTGCCTGAGTTGGGACAACTCGTTGATGGTCAGCCACGGACGGCGACGGTGAAGCATTCTGTGGCAATTAGCACATACGAGAGCCAAATCTTGAAGTCTAGTCTCTTGACCTATTTCATATTCGGAAATCGGAACAGTATGATGGCATTCGATGTAGCCTTCACCGATCTCACCATACTCAGCGGCGAAGTCAAATGCACAGACAGTACACCGCAATCCACCTGCTTTCTGTGCTCGTTGCTTTGTCTTTCGTACAAGATCGGTTCGCCTCTCTCGTTGGCGGTGTAATCTATAGAGAACCCGCCCTTCAGGGAACGCCCATTCATCTTCATCCATGCTAGATGTGGTCGGAGCAATGTCCTGTTGTCCGTTGATAATAGCTTGTGCTACTCGCCTCAAAACCTCCTTGTCTGCGGAGAATTCATCCCAGATCACTTTTTCAAGACGACCGCCACGAACAAGCCCCCGTCCCTTGTAGCTGGAATCGTAACGCAGAAAGTTGCAGAGCTTCATGTAGACGCCATTGGCGTTCCGGAACTTCTCCTGATCGGGACGTTCGATATGGATCGGCAACCCGTTCAGGACTTCGCTCAGCTTCACGACTTCGGGGTGATTCTGGCTGATGTGATTAGGATTGTGCCGAAAGAAAAGGTCCAGAGCAAGGATCAATTCGTCACGTTGCCACGGCGGGTTCCTGCGAGTGCTCGGCACTGTCATTACATCCGCCTTCTTCTGATCACCAGTACCGAGCCTTTTGGGGAAAGATCCAACGAACGCCGCCCCTCGGATCAGCAGCATCTCCTCGACGCCTCGGGATGATATGGATGTGAGCGTGAAGGATCGTCTGGCCCGCTGCGGTGCCATCATTCAAACCGATATTGAACCCATCAGGATGCAGATCTTCGTTGATTTTTCTTCTGGCTTCGGCAACCAACGCCCACAAGGCGGCTTGATCATCGGCAGAGAGTTCGTAGATACTTGCGACATGCGACCTGGGGACAACCAGGGCGTGGCCTTCTGTCACGGGGAAGGCATCCCACAAGACGATGCCGATTTCGCTGGTCAACCAGACACGGTCGGCGTCAGGTTCGCAGAATGGGCATTGAATAGGCATTATGCACTCGGGAAAGGCGGTGAGCAGCAAGAACCGCCAATCTACCTCCCATAGCGGGGGCTGACAAGCGTTTGCTCGGGGCCGGGGGCGTTTATCAGCCAGGTCGAATTCGTGGAGGATGGTTGGACATGATCTGACCGAGGGATTGGGTATCATGGTCGGATTCGGGCTGGTTCGGAACGAAGGGTCTCCTTTTTGACAACTGTAGGCAAAGAAAATACTTATGTTGTGGGGGATTGTTGCGGATACAGTCCGAAAGGGGTAAACTTTGGTTTCCTGTCTCTTCGGGCTCTCAAATGCCTGGCGTCCGGTGGCAATGGGGGCTCTCGTAGGCGACTGGGCTATACGCAAGGTGGTTCGGAGAGATCCCCGTCGAGACACGGGCAGAATCGAAACCGAAGGGAGCGATGCTGAATGGCGAATGATGTGATCCCCATCCCCGAAGTCGGCCAGGCCGTGCGTGTGCGTAATCGGCTGGCGACCGTCCGGGCAGTCGAACCGTATGACAGCCGGTCACCGCAGGGGCGGTTGCACATTGTTGATCTCGAATACCTCGACGACTTCCGACACCCCGAGTCGGAACAGCTTCTCTGGGAAGTGGAAAAGACGGCCAAGCCTCTTGGACAAACCACGCTCCCGACCGTCGATGCCAACCGACCTGACAGCCCCAAGGCGCTGCAAGCCTTCGTGAATGCCCATCGTTGGACCCGGCTCAATCGACTTCGGGAAACAGGAGGGATCGAAGATGAGCCGCTGTTGGGCGTATGGAATTCGGCCATTCAGGTCCATCCCTACCAGTTAGAGCCGGTGATTCGTGCTCTCTCCATGCCCCGAGTCAGTCTTCTGCTCGCCGATGGGGTAGGTCTCGGAAAGACGATCCAGTCTGGGCTCGTCTTGGAAGAACTGCTTCTGCGCCGTCGCATCCGTCGCATCCTCGTCATGTGTCCAGCCATGCTTCAGCGGCAATGGAAGTATGAGCTTCGGCGGAAATTCAACCTTGACTTCGAGGTAATCGATTCGGATTCGACCTTCCAACTTCGCCGCCGCATGGGGATCGACACAAACCCTTGGAAGGCGTTCCCTCGTATCATCACGTCCATGGACTACCTTCGGATGCCCGATGTGCTCCAGCAGTTTCTCCAGGCATCTGGCGATGGACCCGATACCGAGACGAACGGACGCACGTTGGCTCGTGCAGCTTGGGATCTGTTGATCGTGGACGAGTGCCACCACTTCGCCCCGCAGAGTGGAAGTCGGGCTAGCCAGCGGACCCGGATGTTGCGAGAAATTCGCTTCCTTTTCGAGCACCGGGTTTTTGCCTCGGCCACGCCCCACAATGGAAAGACGGTTTGCTTCACGGGTCTGTTGGAACTCTTGGATCCCATCCGTTTCCAGATGGCCGTGGAGATGGATCAGCAGGACAAAACAAACCTGGCCCAGGTTCGCATTCGTCGCCTCAAGGAAGAGATCAACCAGCAGTCATTTCGACCTCCCTTTGCCGAGCAACTCCCTCCCGTCGAGCTTCCGATCAAAGTTTCGCAACACGAATCATCACTGTACGATGCTCTGCGGGAATACCGGAAGCATGGCCAGGCGGCTTTGGCTAGCTCTTCGGCAAAGGAACGCTGGCTAGGTCAGTTCATTTATTCCCTGCTCACAAAGCGGATTCTGTCCTGTCCTTATGCCTTCGCCCGAACATGGTGGCGTCACGTCGAAAACGAATCCACCGAGTCGGAAACGAAGAGCCTCTTCGATATGGCTCGTGTGTCGGCAGAACGAGCCGAGGAGCACACTAAGAGCGATGATGAAAGGTCGCTTCTCGAAGAGGACGCTGCTCGTTACAGCGGTGCCTACTTCCGAACTCAGGGCAAGTCGATTGAGGATCTCCAAGGCCGCATCAAGAAGGCCCTTGAAAGTCTCGGCTACGACCGCAAAACCGCTGAAGACCCCAACAAACTGGCGGCGCTTGCCAAGAAGTCCGACTCCAAGACCGACGCCCTGGTCACTTGGATCAAGAAGAACATGTTTGTCGGCGACAGGCTCCGGGACGATGAACGACTGATCGTCTTCACTGAATACAAAGAGACGCTCTTCTACCTCGAACAACGGCTACTCCAGGAAGGCTTCGACAAGAATACTCTTCGCCTCTTGTATGGCGGTATGAATGCGGACGATTTTGAAGCCGTCAAATGCGAGTTCGAGGACAAAACCACTGCCGTTCGGCTCTTGCTGGCCACCGATGCCGCCTCTGAAGGTATCAACATGCAGGAGGAGTGCCGCTGGGTGATTCATTACGACATCCCTTGGTCACCCTCGAAGATTGTCCAACGCAATGGACGTGTCTCCCGCCATGGCCAGGCCCGTGATGTCTCGGTCCACTATTTCCGATCCAACGAGGACGAAGACCTCGATTTCCTCGCCTATGTCGCCTCGAAGGTCATCACCATTCAGGATGATCTGGGGAGCGTGGAACGGGTCTTCGACGCCGCCATCCAGCGGCATTTCGAGGGAAAGAAAGTTGAACAACAGCAGATAGACTTCCTGGTGGAGGATCAGAAACAGAAAAGCCCGGAGAACAATGACCTCGGCAAGTCGTCGCCTTCCGAGATTGCTAACCTGACCCAGCGAGCCAAGGAACTTTTGGAGATGACCGACGAGCGGCTGGGCATTTCGCCCGAGGCCCTCGTGGACATTTTGCGAGCGGCGATCACCGTCGAAGGACAAGGCTCACTCGAAGAAATTCCTGATCGCCCCGGTTTCTATCGCATGAAGCCACCGCCTCGGTGGGAAGGACTGGCTCGACAAACCCTCACCGTGGGAACACGCACCGACCGCATGGAACTCGTGTTCGACGCCGCCTTGGTCGAGGAGGAAATCAACGGGCGGCGATTCATGCGGCTCAAGAAGCATCAAGTGCTCATGCGTCTGGGCCATCCGATCATGCGTCAGGCGATGGCCACGCTCTGCCGCCAGCTTCATGATCCCACTGGCCACGATGCCGTGTTCCGCTGGTCCTTGGCGGCTCTTCATCGTTCGGGTTTCGATGCCCTCGTCGCTTTCCATTACACCTTGACGGCCATCAATGAACTCCGTGAGCCGCTGCACGACGAAGTAATCTCAACGGTGCTCCGTGTCGAAGGCGACCAACTTGTTCCGGTCGAAAGCGAGTTCGAACATCTTGTTCTCCAAAGCGAGTCCTTTCCCGTGAAATCAGCCACACGGCGGGATGAGTGGGTACGGACAATTCGAGGACACTGGTTCCAGCATAGAAGTTGCCTTGAAGACTTCCTGCATCAACAGGAGAAGACTATCAGGCAACTTCTGGAGGGGCGGGCCAAAGCCGCACTTCAACGAGAACTTGACTCTGCCAAAGAGAGCTATCGTTATCGTCTCAAGGAGTTGCAGGATCGCAGCCGAGAACAGGAACTTAGTAAATTGGCGAAGGAACTCGTCCGAGAGCAATCCGAAGCAATGCAGTCCATGCTTTTCGACGAATTCGAGCAAGAGGCGAAATTCCGGGTGCAGGACATCGAGGACCAGATGGCCGTGCTGCGGCAGGACGTTGAACGGACTCGTGAACTGCTGACCAAGGAGCGAGACCATCGTCTCAAGATTGTCCTGCCGAAGCGATTCACTCTGCTCGAAGGGACACAAGGAGTTCGTGTGCTGCCCCTGGCTGTAACGTACCTCATCCCGGCGACGGCGGAGGATCTCCACTGATGAGCCAGACAGACACCGCACATGCTTGGTGGTCCCGACTTCGGCATCAGGGGCTCTTGTTGTCGCCCGTGGTGATGATCGAGCGGTATCTCTCGGCCCCGCCCTCGGCATCGTGGCATGCAAAGGAGCGACTCCGCAATGCCTACACTCGGTTTGCCACCACAATCGGTGACGGTGACCAGCGGGATCAAGCGGCAGTGCTCAGACTCGTCGATGCTCTGGTGGAGAACTTCATCGGCCACAGTGCATCTCGGCTGGCGAAGCAGCAGTCCATCCCCGAGAAGGTTACCATCGCCCTTCGCATCGGCAGCCGGTCAGAAGTTCTTCGACCACATCGAGTTTTGTATGCCGATGACCAGGGCGAAACACCCGCCTTGTTGGTGATGGCCGACTCGTCACCGCACATCGGGCGAGGCCGTGGCCGGACTGTCTATGCCCGTTTCGTCGAGCTTCTGCGAGGGACCGGTTGCCGACTCGGGCTGCTGACCAACGGTGAGCAGTTCCGGCTGATTTACGCAGGGCTCGACTTCGAGTCGTGGTGCGAATGGGAAAGTGACCGGTGGTTCGACGACGGGGAGGGAAGCGAGGAACTTTGTGGCCTGAGGCAGCTACTTGCGCCCGAGGCTGTCAAGGACGTTACGGTTGGCGTGTCGGGCCTGTTGTCCGCTGTCGAGGAGTCCCGCAAGCGGCAGGCCGACCTTTCCAGCGTGCTGCGAGAAAATGTTCGTCAGGCCGTGGAATTGATTCTCGATGAAGTCTCCACGGCAAACAGATTGCAGTCCGATCTGTTCAACGCTCTTGTCCATCATGGCGACCGCAAGCTGACCGACGCCGAGGCACACGAAGCGTTGATGCAAGCCACGGTGCGTGTTGTCATGCGACTCGTGGTCTGCCTTTTTGCCGAGTCACGGCAGATGCTTCCGTTGAACGATCCGATCTATGATTCATCCTACGGCGTTCGGTCGCTCTACGAACTGCTGGAGGAAGCCGTCCGTGAGGAAGGAGGCACCTACGTCCTATTCAACCGGCAGACCGCATGGCCACGGCTGATGGCCCTGTTCCGATTGATCCACGGCGGTTCGGCCCACGGGGCGTTTCCACTGAGGCCCTACGGGGGCAAGCTGTTCCATCCGGGCGACGACCAGAGCGACGATCCGGTTGCCCGTGCCCTCCACATTTTGGAGCACAGTGTCTCGGTCGGCGATGCCACGATCTACCATGTGCTCCGCAAGCTGCTGCGTGGACCGCTCCCCGTGCTACGTGGCCGGGCAAAGACCTACGTGGAAGGGCCGGTCGATTACACCGATCTCCGCACCGAGTTCATCGGCTTGATCTACGAGGGGCTTCTCGACTACCGGATCAAACGCACGGACCAACAGATTGGGCCACAGGTATTCCTCAACCTGGGGCGAGAACCGGTGCTGCCCCTATCCCGGCTCACCGACATGTTGGCCAACGACAAGAAGGGACTCAAAGACCTGCTGACCACGCTTCGCAAGGAGAAGGTCACTGCCACGGCCTCCGAGGATGTCGAAGAAGACGAGGAAGAAGCCGATCAACAGGAGGAGGCGGAAGAAGCTGTCGAGGAAGAGGCGGTCGAAGTCGAGACTGCCGCCGACAAGATACAGCGCACCGGCGACTATCTCGATGCGGTCGAAGCAGCCAAGAGTTGGGCGAGAGAAGCGATTGTTTTGGCAGGCATTGTTTCCAAACAGAAGAAGAAACAGACCGACGCCGAATACCAGGCGGTCATCGAGGCTGAAGCCAACAAGCTGATCAAACGGGTCGTCGCCACCGGCGAGTTCTATCTCGTCCGGGCTGGGAACACTCGCAAGGGGACTGGCACGTTCTACACCAGGCCTCAACTGGCCGTGCCCACGGTCCACCGCACCCTGGAGCCGCTTTGCTATGACAAGACCGAGGATGGCACGCTCACGCCAAAGACGCCCGAAGAGATTCTGGGATTGAAGGTGTGCGATCCGGCGTGTGGTTCGGCTTCGTTCCTGGTGGCGGCGCTGCACTATCTGACCGACGCACTGTACAAGTCGCTGTGTCATCATCGCAATCTTGACGATCCGGCTCAGTCGGACAAGATCACTCTGCCGTTCGGTCGGCCCCGCACCAACACCGAAGCCGATCAGCTTCTCCCGTTTTCGCCTGACGATCCCCAGCGGGGCGAGACGTTTGAGGAACGCATCAAGGCCCTTCTGCGGCGTCACATCGTCGAGCGGTGCATTTACGGCGTGGACATCAACCCGCTTGCCGTGGAATTCGCCCGTGTGTCGCTGTGGGTCGAGACACTCGATCCTGAACTGCCGTTCTCGTTCCTCGATCACAAGATAAAGGTTGGAAACTCACTGGTCGGGTGCTGGCTGGACCGAGTCGAGGATTATCCACTCAAGGCGTGGGAGCGGGAAGGCGGTGATGGGCCGAAAGGTGAGCGAACACAGCGAATCCAAGAGTTCCTCAAGGGGGAGAAGGTTGGCAACCGACGCACGGGTGATGGACAGATCAAGACGGAGATGCGAGAAGTCATCGAAAGCCGCTTTAGTCAGCAGGCTCCGCTGTTTCCCGACATGAAGGTTACGACCGAAACCGTCGTCGCCGAGGCCCGTGCCGAGTACGAAAGAGTCCATGACCTTCCTGCCACTGATCTCGACGAACGGGAGTTCTATTATCGAGAGAACATCGAGAATAGCCCGATGCTTTGCACACTGAAGGCGGCGATGGATGAGTGGTGTGCTGTCTGGTTCTGGCCCACAGATGAGGAGTCGTTAGAGCACGTCCCGACGCCACTGCTATTCCACAAGTCACGTGTTGCCAAGGATATCATCGTCACTCGCCTCGCTGCTGACATTAGATTCTTTCACTGGGAACTGGAATTCCCCGACGTGTTCACGCCTGAGCGAAATGGCTTCGATGGAATGATCGGCAATCCACCATGGGATGTGATTGAGCCGAACTCCCAAGAGTTCTTTACCGAATTCGATCCGCTTTATCGGACATACAACAAGCAGGCGGCGATCCTGCGGCAGAGACAACTACTCGAAACGATTCCCGGCTTAGCCGACCAATGGGACGGATACAACGCAGGGTTCAAGTCACTGAGCAACTGGACCAAGAACTCTGCTGAGCCATTCGACTCGGCTCTAGGGCGAGGCCGGGATGGCAAGTCACTTCAACTTCACTGGGCTAGGCACCGAAAAGACCACGTCGGCTACGCCGGTGCTCAGCATCCTTTTCAGATTATTGGAAGTGGCAAACAAAACGCCTATAAATTGTTTGCCGAAATCTTCTGGACACTCTTACAGCAAGGCGGTCGGCTCGGAGTGATTCTGCCATCCGGAATCTACTCTGACCTCGGCACTAAGGAGTTTCTGTTGCTGAATGCTGTTTTTGCGTGACGGCGGCGAGTTGATCGCCATGCTTTTATGGTTGTTCCGAAGTTAGCATGTGAAGGTGGGCCCTCTGAACGCTTCGGGCGGTTCGGAGCGACCGATGCCGCGCCGATCGGCGCAGAGCATCTCCGTCATCCGCATGTTCACAACGAATTTTTTCCATGTCGATGGTCAGCCAGGTTCGTGTTTCGCCAGCACGATCAGGTTGTGGCAGAACACGCCCAGTCCCACCGCCGCATCAAAACTCCTAAATCCGCGAAAGAAACACCGAATCAGCCGAAATGCGCGCTTCAGACCGGAAATAGTCCCCTCGATCCCCGCCCGAAACGCTTGCCAGTGCGCCAGCACTTTGTCCATGAAGTCTCGCATCCGGCGAGGTATCGCCAGCGTGTCTATTTGCTCGGCCAACTCGTTGAACTTGGCCTCGGCCGGGCAGAAGCCCTTGTCCGCCGCCAACACCTCGGGGCGCTCGCCGAAAAGCTTCTCGTGACGCTTGATGACCGACTCCGTCAAGTCGCAATCCGCTTCCTGTTTTTCGTAAACTTCGTAGTCGGTGATGAATTTCTCGGCGCTTTCGCACAGCAGCACCTTGTGGCCAAACTCCACCGGCTTGTGCCGCCGCCCACGTTTGATCAGTTCCGTATGTTGCTCGAACAGGCTGAACACCCGTTCCACGGCCGGAACCGTCTCGCCGTCGACTTGTGCCCGACGGGCGGTGGCGACGACCGTTTTCATGGCCGGCAGATACGCCTTCAACTGCAACGCCACGGCTACCAACGCCGAATGGCCCCGCGATCCTGCCTGAATTGCGCAGAATTCCTCGGCCACCGCCACGATCCACTTGGTTCGCTCGATCAGCGTGCGGAACGACGCTTTCACCGTCCGCTGGCGCGACGCCGACTTGCTCGGCATGTAACGGATGACGTAGAGATACAACCGTTTGAGCTTCCGGTCATGGAGCCGGTGCGGACAGCAACCGGGGACCAGTCCCCTCGCCTGCTTCAGCAGCCGGGAGGTTACCCGCCAGGTGTCCCACAGCAGCGACGCATCGGTGGGGTGGTGGATGTTGGATTCCACGACGGTGGTGTCCGCGCGGATGACGTTGGCATGGACCATGTCCTCCGCAACTCCGTACTGGCCAAGCAGTTCGTTCACGCATTTCCAGGTTTTCGGCTCGATGGCCAGGAAGCACTTGTCGAGGAAGGAGTAGTCCATTACCGGCCTCTTCCGCATCCGCGCGAAATCCTGGAGGAACGGATCGCTGCCGATGCGGATGACCGTTTCGCGGAAGGGGAGCCC
>DOEZ01000463.1 GCA_003532715.1 Planctomycetaceae bacterium | reverse complement strand
GCGCGAACGTCGCGTATTCCGGCGGAACCACGATCAACGCCGGCCGGCTCGTCTTGCGCGACACGACCAACGCGTCGTTTCGTGCGACGGCCGTCGCCAACAACGCCACGCTCGAATTCAACGCCGCGACGGCCGACGTCAACTTCACCGGGACCATCAGCGGCACGGGGGCCGTGCAGAAAACCGGCTCGAACCGTCTGACGCTCGGCTCGGCGAGCAACTCGTATAGCGGCACGACCACCATCGCCGACGGAGTGCTCTCGGCGTCGAGCACGGCCGTGCCCGGAGCGATTGTGATCCAGTCCAGCGGCGCGTTCGCCCCCGGCGACGTGGTCGGCTCGGCCTCGACCGGCGCGGCCACCTGGAGCGGTGGACGCTATCTCTTCGATATCGCCGACGCCGACGGAACGGCCGGAATCGACTGGGACCTGTGGAGCGCCACGGGCAGCATGTGGATCAGCGGATTGTCCAGCGTCGCGGTGACCACCCTGAGCGGCGCGGTGGCCGGAGAGATGGCCGGCTTCGACAACAAAACGCCCTATTCGTGGCTGTTGGCCGAAACCACGGGGTTCATTTATGGCTTCTCGAATCTGGGCCTGGACGCAAGCGGTTTCCAGAACGAACTGGACCCCGCCGGATACCTGCGTTTGTCGACGGGCGGGAATTTCAAACAGATCTATCTCAACTACGCGCTGAGCATGCCGGGCGATGCGAATCGCGACAACCGCGTCGACGAAATGGATGCCAGGCTGTTGGCGGCCAACTGGGGAGAAAGCGGCGGTTGGCTCGGCGGCGACTTCAACGGCGACGGAATCGTNNGCCCTCGGCCTGCTGAGCCTGCTGGCTCGGCGACGCGTTTTCTAAAACGGGCAGCGATCGCGCGGCGACGGATTTTGTACCGCCGAGACGCGGAGACACAGAGAAGCAGAGACGGCTTGTCCGTTCTTGTCGTCGTGGTTTCTTAACGCAAGGGCGCGACGACGCTATGACGCGGAGGAGGTGGAGGCGGACGTCGGATGACTACCCTGTCGCGTAGCGACGCTTGAGAAAAAACAACGACGCGTCACCCAACCGTCGTCTTCGCGCCCCGGCGTCCTCGCGTCTTTGCGTTAAAACAACTTGACCAGACGGCAAGAACCGACAAGCCGTCCTTGTGCGGTGCCGCGGCAGGTCAGTCGAAGTCGATCTGACGCCATTCGTACCAAGCGAGACGGCCGAACGAGATGGCGGCGATCGCCGCCACTCCCAGCAGCGTGACGGTGCCGCCGAACAGGGAATCGCCCTGGTTTGCGCCGGCGAGAACGGCGGCGGTCATTCCCGGCATCGCGAAGCAAACCACTCCCATCGCGACGACCGAGCCGCACGAGGGGCTATAGGCGTTGAGCCACGACATCAGGCTGAAGCCGACGAAATACTGCGCCACGGTCAGCGCGAGCCATGCCCCGATGAAGCCCGCGTTTGGCATTTCACTGGCGAACAGAGCAAGGGCGGCGACAATCACGAGGCAATGTCCGGCGGCGGCGACCCACATCTCGAAAGCAGTCGCGCGAGCCATGTCACGAACGAAGTCCTTCCGTCCGACCGGCAGCAACGACTCGCGCGCCAGGTGGTCGCGTCGAATCGTCCATGAATTCGACGACAGCCCGATCGCCACGAGAAACGGCACGAAACACACCAGGAATCGGTCGCCGTCGTGCAAGAGGTCGCTTCCTTTGTTTCCGGTCCAGAGGAACATCAAAAGGACCAGCGTCTGCATCGGCAAAACCCACAGGACCACCGCCCCCTCGACCACTTGGCGAAGAACGGCCCGTCGCCACCGTCCCGGTCGTGGCATGTGGCGAAACGCTAGGTTAAACAGGATGTCGCGTCGCGTGCGGTTCGGTGGAAACGATGCCGCTTTCTTGGTTAGCTCTTGTTGACGTCGGCTGGTTGGGTACCCAATCGGCCTGTCCCAATCCACGCCGTCGTCCAGGGCGTCATAGCCGGGCGAATCCTCGGACAAACGAATGAGTTGCCTTCCGGCCGCCACCATGGCAGCGAGTCCCAAACACCCGAACGTCGCTTGAAATAACGGATCCGCCACGAGTCGTTTCAACAACAGAGATTCGTCTGGATTCGGGACGGCACAGAACAACACAATCAACGCGACCCAGAGCAGCGTGGAGACACGCTTCATGCGGCCGAAGTTGAGGGTGCCCAGGATGCTCAATCCGATAGCCCCGATACTCATGGCAAACACACGCAATGCGGAGGCTTCACACAGCAAGGCGAGCGTCACATCCGTTGAGACGGCAATGGCCACGAATCCGCCGGCAATGAGCAAGTGCGCCGTGGAGAATTCCGGCATTAGGCGCGCTCGTGGATTGGCAAACTGGACCCCAAGAGTTCTCCCAATTCCCGCCCCGATCATGCCGTTCATGAAGGCAATCATGAACAGTGCTATGAAGTCGCCGCTTAGGATGGGTGGATACAATAGGTGCCAGAGGCCCCATAGCAACACGTACGCCCAGAAGGTCAGATACGTAGTATACACTCGCAACACCTGCCGAACCTGTCTACCCAACATGGTGCATCTCCAGGAAGATGTCTTCGAGCGAGAGGTCTTCGACGTCGATCGTGGCGTCCCATTGCGTCCGAAGCTCGTCGATGAGCCTATCGTTCGCTTCGGCGATCGCTACCAGGGCGCTTCGGCCGGCGACTTCCATGTGCAGCGAGCCGCGAACGGCGAATGTCGGGGGCAGTTCTTCGGCCGCCGTGATTCGCAGCCGCTTGACGCTTTCCTTGAGCGTGTCGAGCCCGTCGTGGAAGACGATTCGGCCGCCGCGCAGGATCGCCACGCGGTCGGCCACCCGCTCGAGGTCGCTGGTGATGTGGGTCGAAAACAGAATCGTGCGATTCTCGTTCTGCGTGAATTCGAGAATCGCGCGGAGGAAATCGCGACGCGCCACCGGGTCGAGCGAGGCGACCGGCTCGTCGAGCACCAGCAGTTCGGGCTCGTGGCCCAACGCCAGGATGATCGCCAGTTTCTGCAGTTGGCCGACTGACAGCGGCCCGATGCGATCGTCCGGCGGCAGTTCCCACTCGCGGACCAGCCGATCGACCATCGCCGAATTCCACGAGGGATAGAAGGCGGCCGTGTAGGCGATCATCTGGCGAACGCGCATCCACGGATAGAGCTTCACCTCCTGGGGTACGTATCCAAGCCGGGCCTTGCTCTCGGCCGAAAGCCACCATGCATCCTCGCCGAAAACCCTCATGGTCCCCTCGTCGATTCGCAGCAGGCCAAGAATGCACTTGAGCAGGGTCGACTTGCCCGCGGCGTTCTTGCCTAGCAGGCCGACGACCGAACCTCGCGGGATGTCGAGATCGACGCCGCGGAGGACGTGTTTGCCGGAGTCGAAGCTTCGGTGGACGTCGTGTGCCGCAATCACTGCCTTGTCCGTCATGACGGGTGCTCCTTTAAGATCGACTGGATGAGTTCGGATATCTGGGCGTCGTCCATCCCCAGTTGTCGCGCGCGAATCACCGCCTGCTCGACGAGCGGGCGGACCTCGTCGCGGCGGTCGGCCAGCGATCGCCGGGCGTCGGGCGGCCGAACCCGCATCCCCGTGCCGCGGACTCGCTCGATCACGCCTTCGGCCTCAAGCCGGTTGTACGCTTTCGAGATCGTCATCATGTTGACCTCGAGTTCGGCGGCGAGTTGGCGAACGCTGGGCAACAGGTCGCCCGGGCCCAGATGCCCGCCGGCAATCAGCGCGCGGACCTGGTCCATGATCTGCCGGTAGATGGGCAGGCCGGACGACGGGTGAACGGTAAATCGAAAGGCCGGTTCGTGCATAGGTGTATTATGATACCAATGCACCAAGTGGGGTCAAGACCGCCACGGACAAGTTTCTCTGGGGGTGTGACCATAACCCGACCGATCGACCTGTTTGTCGTGGTATCGCCCGGATCAACCCGCTACAATGCGCTCGGCCGCTTTGCCGCTCCCTCCTACACGTACTCACTTCCACCGGAGTCCCCGCCATGCATGCCTTGCCCGCCACTGTCGCCCGCTTCGTCGCGGCGAGCGTCCTGACGACGCTTCTCGCCGCTTTCGCCCTCGCCCTCGATCCGTGCCGTGTCGAGGTCGTCGAGAAAGGGACCGGCTGGCCCGTGCCGCTGGTCGAACTCCGCACGACGAATCATCTGCGGTTCGTGACCGACAATGCGGGGCTGATCGCGCTCGACGCGCCCGAGTTGATGGGCCGCGAGACGTGGTTCTGGGTCCACGGGCATGGCTACGAAGTCAAAAAGGACGGTTTTGGATTCCAAGGCGTGCGGCTCACGCCCGAGCCGGGCAAGACGCTCCGCGTCGAAGTCTCGCGAACGAACCTGGCCAAGCGCCTCGGCCGGCTCACCGGCGCGGGTCTGTTCGCCGAAAGCCAGAAGCTCGGCGAAGAGCTCGATTGGCGCGAGTCGGGAATCACCGGCTGCGACAGCCTCCAATCGACCGTCCATCGCGGACGCCGTTTCTGGCTCTGGGGCGATACGGGGTTGTTCCACTACCCGCTGGGAATCTTCCACGGCAGCAGCGCGACGACGCCCGTCGAGCCGGGCGACGTGTTCGAGCCGCCCGTCCGGCTCAAGCTCGACTATTTCGTGAACGATCGCGGCGTACCGCGCAACGTGGCCGAAATGCCCGGCGCTGGGCCGACCTGGGTGACGGGCTACGTCAGCCTGCCGGACAAAGACGGCAACGCGCGGCTGGTCGGTTCGTACTGCAAGGTCCGCCAGCCGATGGAAGCCTACGAGTGGGGCGTCTGCGTTTGGAACGACGAACAGGACAAGTTCGAGTTGTCGCGGATCGTTTGGACGAAGAGCGACGAATCGCCCGAGCCGCCCCCGCTGCCGCAAGGCCACGCCGTTCCTTGGACCGACAAGGACGGCAAGCAGTGGATTCTGTTCGCCGATCCGTTTCCCACGATGCGGATTCCCGCGACGTTCGAGGCGTGGAACGATCCTTCGACGTGGGAAACGATCGAACCGCAAGAGACCATTCCGACGGCCGACGGCGGCGAGGCCGTGAAGCCCCATCGCGGCTCGATCGCATGGCATCCGTGGCGCAAGCGTTGGGTGATGATTTTCACGCAGATTTACGGCAAGCCGTCGCTGTTGGGCGAGATCTGGTACGCCGAGGCCGACGCGCCGACCGGCCCGTGGGGCGGCGCGGTCAAGGTGCTCAGCCACGACAAGTATACGTTTTACAACCCACTGATCCACCTCGAGTGGCTCCGGGCCGATTCGCCCATCTTGTTGTTCGAGGGAACGTATACGATGTCGTTTTCCGGGCAGGAGCAGCCGACCCCGCGATATGATTACAACCAGGTTCTTTACCGACTTGATCTGGACGATCCGCGCGTGACGGGCGACTCGGGCAAGTAGATCGGCCGGAGTCGTCGCGAACGAATCGAAAGTTCACCGCTGAGACGCAGAGAGACGCTGA
>DOEZ01000127.1 GCA_003532715.1 Planctomycetaceae bacterium | reverse complement strand
GGCTGTGCAAGCCGAGTAACCATGTGGCATAAAACCAAATCCCGCAGCCGAGGGCGGCTGCGCGGCCTCAATCCGCCGCATGACCGATATTCCAAATCCACCCCATGCCCGCCGTGACGCGCAACAAGATCGTCACCAGGAGATAGAAAGCGAAGTGGAAGCAACCATTGCCGAAATCGAGGTCGTAACAGGCCAACGCGATGAGTCCGCCGCTTATGACGAAGGGGGGCGCGACCAGCAGCCAAGTGTACAATTCTTCGGTGATCACCTGGGGAGCCACGTATCCGAACACTCCCCATAGGAGCGTGTAGGCTGCCGCGCAGATTGCGGTGCGGACCCACAGCGGCTTGCCCGAATAGGTCTCCAGGTTTTCGTCGTCTCGAAGGAAGAAATAGCCAGCCCAGGCCAACAGAAACGCCACGGCCAACAAGGCCGTCGCGCGAACGATCAAGAAGTCGCGAAGAATGCCGCCGCCAAGCCAGGCAAGGGCGAAGATGACCAACACGATTGCGACGACCGCCGTCCCGATGGCGATCGAGAACTTCGTCTTTTCGCGCGAGATCGGCTTCAGGATGAGCCTGCCGCTTGTGCCGCGTCCGCCCCCCCCGAACTCCTCGGGAGCGTGGACCTGGACCTCTTCCTCCTTTGTCGGGACCTTGATGGGGCCCTTGCACTTGGGGCAGGCGCCGCTACGTCCGGCAAACTTGTCGCTTACTTGGAAACGCGAGTGACAGCCGGGACAGATGACATTGATGGGCATGCGGCGAACTCGCGAAAATAGTCGAGCAGGGGTTTATCACCGCGCGAATGCGGGTCGAGGTTCGACAAAGACCGCCGGACGGCCGGGGTAGGCGTACCAGCGGACCAACTCTGCTCTATTCTAGCCCGATTTCCACACACCCCGCAAGAAGGTTGGCTGCTGGTGCTGCAGGTCAATCGCCCTCGGCCAAATCGGCTTCGGTCACCATGTGAAACCCCTTGGACGACAGGGTTTCCAGGCCCATCTCGATATTGTCGACCATCAGCGCAACGGCCGCGCTTCCGTGTGGTCGCACGAAGAGGGGGTATGCCTGGATGATATTCACCTCGGCCTGGAGCAGCGCGGTGCAAATGGCGAGAAGGGGTTGCGGGCCTGCCGGCATTTCAACGCCGATCAGGTCGCTTTCGACGATGGCCAAGCCGGCTCGCTCCAGAATCTCGCGTCCACCTTCCGGATCGCTCAGGAGAAAACGGACGAAGGCGCATTCGCACGAATCGGTAATCGAAAGCGCTACGATCCGGACCTTGCTCCCCTCGAAGCGGCGAACCACCTCGAGCAGTTGGCCCACACGGTTCTCCAGAAAGACCGTGAACTGGCGGATGGCCGGGTAGTTTCGGCCACGCATGGTCGAGAAACCCGTGCCGGCACCTTGGTCGATACTCATGCATTTACTCGCATCTGGAGGAACGGACTCAGCCGCCAATCTCGTATGTGAACCGCCCTAACTATATTGCCATCGGCACGTTAGGTCAACCAATTAACCCTACTCGATCCCCGGCCGCCTTCGGCCGTCCCCGGAAGTAGGGTCGATTGGTTTGTGCGGACATTGATGGCTAGTGAGGGGGGTATGTTTGGCTTGCGGTGGCGCACACGTCGGAGCGTGGTCACTTGTCGCACCCCCGAGTGACGCGACAGCGGCCACCGAAGAGCTTGAGGGAAGTAGATGGCCTTTGTGCAAATGACCTTGCCGTTGACGATCGTACGCCGAATCAACCGAGGCAACCAACCGGACGCTGGTGAACGAGGCGACTCAGCTAACTGGACGAATCGTCTTTCCACCAGGCATTGGCAGCAGGAGCCCGTTTGGGTGGATCGGTCTAGTCCCTCCAAAATTCCTGGACGATGGCATTATACATTTAGTGGCAGCTCGTGGTCGGGCTGTCGGTCGGGCCTGTCTTGTGAAGATGGGTCATGCAAGTTCGAGGAGTGCGCGCGGCCGTGGACTGCGTATTCGCAGGGGATTTCGACGCACCCTCGCGTGGCCATCGGTTCTTGTGAGTGAATTCAAGTCTCTGCGGTGTCGCCGGTCCAAACGGCGCGGGGCGGCCCGTCGAGCCAACGGAACCGGCTGGCTCCCTAATCCAAGAAGACGAGACGCATCTGCTAGGCGAAAGGACTTACTATGCACTGATACTCCGCGTTTTTTTCTGCGGCGGCAAGGTTGGCGACGGCTGGGGCCTATCATGGGGGGCAGACGTCTTCGAAGGGGTGCCGATCTTGCCATTGTTCGAATACACCAGGTGTCCGTCCGCCCTGGTGCGAATTGTCGGCCATCGACCTGTCATTCGTGGGACACCGACACCGTTGGCGCGGCTGACCGAAACGCCTTGGTTTGGCTGAAGAGCATTGTCTCGGGATGCCTTCGTTTGGCCGAAAAGCGATCTGGAATATAGAAGACGCGATTGAGGCACTTCGTGAAGAAAGAGGCGAGTTTGTCGTGATGAGGAGGCGAGCGATTCGTGACGGCTCGGCTATGCGTTGGTTCAACAGGCATGCGCGAATCTTAAAAGGGCGTCCCGCTGGTCACGCGTGCCAGTTTCTTCTTGGGAGACACATTTCATGAGGCATCTTCTTATTCCAGTGATTCTATCGGTCGGCCTTCTGAACCTGGAGACACCGTTCGCAACAGGCCAAAGCAGCACGGCGTTGTCCGATGTTGCGTCGTTTCAGGCGACATCTTCAAGCCCAATTTGGCCCAACTGCATCAGCGGCAACGCCGTAAATGGTGGTGCGTACTGGAGGTTTGAAGCACTTAACACGGAGCCAAACCCATGGTGGAGAATCGATTTGGGGAAGGCGTGGGAAGTGGAGAAGCTGACGCTCCACTGCCGGTGGAGCGACCCGAGCGGTCCACCGCGGCTCAACGGGGCAACACTGATGGCCCTCGGCCCTGATGACTACACCAAAGTGGCCGACAACTGGGTTATCGAGGGTTTTCGACAAAGCACGGAGGAAGGTGGCGCGTTGTACGCAATCACTATCGATAACGGTGGCGAGGGCTGGAATGGGGTGCAGTACTTTCAAATCGGGGGCATTGATCCGACGGATCCATTTGGACCGAGCTTGGGAGTCCCGTCACTGACCATTCTCGAATTCGAGGCGTGGGCTCAGGTGCCGGTCTATGATACGTTCATCAATGGCGTTACGGCGACGGCCAATTACACGGCCGTGCATCCGGGTGTTTCGCCCACGTTCCTGGTCGACAACAGCGGGATGGACGATCAGAGCACCCTGCTCGGCGACCCGACGGCGCGACATTATAGAGTCAGTGCCGAGAATCTTTGGGTAACACCCGACAATCCTTCCGAACCACCCGTGTTGACGTTCGATCTGCATGGAATCTACGACTTGGACAAGATCGTCATCTGGGGCGGCGACCAGAACGAGTGGCGACAGCCCAAGGAATGTCTGATCGAGGTCTCCACTGACGGCGAGACTTGGACCGCGCTGGCCGACGCCAATGCCGAGGAAGCCGGAAACTACACGCTTACCGAGAACGACCTCAGCGAGTATTTGCCTTTGCCGGCGACGGACACGCTTGACGTGGATGCGGTCGCGGCGAGCCATGTTCGGATGACGTTGCTTTCCATCTACCGGCCCCACCCGACGACAGGAGCTACCAACTACGGTTTCTCCGAAGTTCGCTTCTACGGGACCGAGACCTCGATTACCGATCCCATTCCCGGCGACGCCGACAACAGCGGCACGGTTGACGATGGAGACGCCAAGATTCTGGCGGCGTATTGGGGCATGACCGGGGAGTCGATCGTTTGGGGACGTGGTGACTTCAACGGCGACAAGAAGGTCGATGCGTGCGACGCCGCGATTCTGGCGGCCCATTGGGGCGCAACTCGCGCCGGTGAGTCGGTTGTGGCGACGGCGGTTCCCGAGCCGGGTGCATTCGCCCTTCTGTTGGGTCTCTTGGCGGGGGTCAGTTACCTTGGACGAGGCAGGTAGGCCGACGATAGGCGAGAGTGGTTTACCCGGCGGCTGCTCGAATGAGAAGCGAGTGTGCCGTAAACCATCGGCGTCCGCGGGTCGGTTCTCGGGGGAACAGCGAGAACCGATCCCATTGTCAGCCCGCCGAATGCAGCGGTAACCGAACGCGACTTATTGGGAGAAAGGTGAACATGTTGCGATACGAGTCCTGTTGCTTGGGCGCGGGACAGCGAGACGATCGCGCGTTGTCGAGCAGGCATCAAGCCATCGGGCGGCCGTGGCGAGCCTTTACGCTCGTTGAACTCTTGGTCGTCATTGCGATCATCGGGATTCTGATTGCCTTACTGTTACCGGCCGTCCAGGCAGCGCGCGAGGCGGCTCGCCGCGCAACGTGCAAGAATCAACTGCGACAACTGGGTGTCGCCTTTCAGTCGCACCACAGCATACACAATCACCTTCCCACGGGCGGTTGGGGACGATATTGGATCGGCGAGCCGGAATTGGGCAACAATAAGGACCAGCCGGGTGGTTGGGCATTCAATATCCTCGAGTATCTCGAGCAGGGCACCGTGCGCGATTTGGGGCGAGACTCCAGCGGGGCGGCTCGCCAAGCCGCGTTTGCGGCTCNNTCCGAGCCGTCGCGGCGCCGAACCGAAACCTGACGACTTTCCCCACCGCTACATCACTCGCGACACTTCGTCAATGGACTTTGACGTGGCCGGACGCGCTGACTACGCATCGTGCGCCGGCGACCAACAAACCATCGAGTACGGCACGGGACCCTATGCGAGCCCGCCCGACTTTGCCTCGGGTTGCGGCCGTACATGGCAGTGGCCCGACACGAGTTCGCTGACGGGCGTCACCTTCATACGTAGCGAAATCGCGATGCAGGACATTACCGACGGGTCGAGCCATACGTATCTGGTCGGGGAGAAGCATCTGGCGAAGGAAGCCTATCTCAATACGGCGTGCGGTGGAGACCGCGAGAGTCTTTACGTTGGTTTCGGAAACGACACATGCCGGACTGGATACTATGCGCCGGCACAGGATACGGAGAAAATCGACGGCGTGAGCTACGCGCAATGGCGATTCGGTTCCGCTCACGTCGAGGGTTTTCACATGGCCATGTGCGACGGTTCGGTGAAGTCGATCTCCTATGCAATTGAACTTGTCGTTCACAAGCGTTTGGCCAATCGGCAGGATGGGGAACTCGTGGACGCGACGAGGCTCGATTAGACTTGGGGTTTACTACACACCTGTGATTGAGGAGAAATGAGATGAAGTTTTTGAACGTGGCTGCTTGTGTATTGGTTGGCGTCGCGGTCGTGGCATCGGCTGAAACCCTGCGAGCCGAATCCCTCCCCGCAACCGAGATCGCGATTAAAGGGGGCGTGGGTAACCGAGATTTCACGCTCGGATGGAGTTTTACTCCTACTGAGGACTTCGTGGTAACTCACCTTGGAGTGTTTGACATTGCCAACAATGGAATCCAGAATCTTGACAGCGCGGGGGGCCAGCAGGTCCGACTGTTCACGTTGGGCGGCGGCTATATCGCCGACGTTGTCGTGCCGACGCAGATCGGAGGGGCCGGAGAAGACGCCGGTTCCTACGGCTACGACGCCTACTATGCCGAATTGGCCCAACCCGTCACGGTAACCGCGGGGACGGTATATCTCGTCGCCGCCCGTGTTTATGATTACACGGGCGCCGTTACTTTTGACAATGATGAAACAAGGCCCTTCACTCGTGTCGGGGGATATGCGACACCGCTGAATACCCCCGCCATGCCCAATACGGCGACGTACGGCTCGGGCAATAGTTTCACGATTGTCTCCAACCCCAGCAACTTCTACGGTGGGACGTTCAAGTACGAAGCCGTCCCCGAACCCACGACAGCCTGTTTGCTCCTGGTCGGCATGCTGGGATTCGCATTAGCTCGAAATCGCCGCGGATAATCATCGTTCAGGAATGGAACCCGCGGAAGGGTGGGCCGTTCGGGGCAGACGGCTCACCCGACGAGTGTTCCAAGTAGCAAACTTGTAGCGTAGCGTTTTCATGCTCCGCTCGCTCTCGGAGCCGTTTCAGACCGGCATCTGGGCGCACACGGTGTCGGCGGTTGGACCGCCATCGGCGTATTGAAGGCACTTTTTAGATACATTCCGCCTTACAACCAGGAGGAACCATGATGCGATACATGAACAGGGTTATTGCTTTCTCGGCGGCCATCGCGACCTTTTTCGTCATCAGCGCCGCCGTGGCCGAGGGGGCGATCTCGCTATCGGGTTCACTGGAACACGCCGTCTTTCAACGCGACGCGTCGAACGTGGCGTATGTCCCGCTGGCCGGCGCGTACAGCGGCGCCGCAACCCACATCGAGGCTCGGGCCGTCACGCTTGGTGGATCGTACGGCACCAGCACCAAGTGGACAACCATCGACGCCTCGCCAACCGGCGGATCGTTCAACAGCGAGATGGCCGTGTCGGCCGGGTGGTACCAGGTGGAAGTTCGCGCGATGAACGGCTCGACCGTGTTGAGTACGGCCACCAGACCCTACGTCGGCGTGGGCGAGGTCTTCATTACCGCCGGCCAGTCCAATTCCGCGTACTACGGCGGCACCCTGCAAACACCGGGCGACGCACGCGTCTCGACCTGGAGCGGAAGCACCTGGCAGTTCGGCGCTGACTCGAACCCGCATGTCGCGACCGGAACGAACGGGTCACCCTGGCCCGATTTCGGAACCTACCTGGTTGACTGTCTCGAGATCCCCGTCGGAATCATTCCCGTCGGCGTGGGCTCGAGCTCCGTCCAGTCATGGATGCCGGGAAACAGTAATTACAACAGGCTACTCAGCGCCTTCAATGTGACGACCCGAAACGGCTTTCGCGCGATTCTCTGGCACCAGGGAGAAGAGGACGCGTATCGGTCAACGTCAACCGCCACCTATGCCTCCCGCCTGGAATCAGTCATCGCGGCGACTCGGGACGATGCGGGCTTCGACGTCCCCTGGGGCGTGGCGCGCGCCTCGTGGCTTAACACCTACGATGTGCCGGCCCAGATGATCGTCGACGCGCAAAACCAAGTAATCGCCAACGACCCGTTGGTCTTCGGCGGGCCCGAAACGAACAGCTTTCACTCGCGCGGATTGACGATCACCCCCACCAATCCACACTTCAACGACGCCGGCCTGCAGGAGCACGGCCGCCTGTGGAAAGAAGCGGTGGTCGATTTTTTCAACCTGCAGGCGAACCCGTGGGAGCCGCCCTCCGGCCCGACACCCGCGGTCAAGATCCAAAGTGGTTCGAGCACGGCGGCGGATCCGTATTCGCTTGGCTGGCGATTCACGCCGACCGAGGAAATGGTTATCACCTCGCTTGGCGTATTCGATGCGAAGGGCGACGGTATCAACAACGTCGCCGACGGCGGACAACTCGTCTGCCTTTTCGAGTGGGGCGGCAACGAGTCGGGCGCCGGTGCATGCCTCGTTTCCGCCGTCGTTCCCACGACGGCGATCGCCGAGCCGGCGGGCAGCTTCATGGCCTACTACGTCGACATCGAACCGCTGACACTCGAAGTCGGAAAGGAGTATTTCATTGCTGCCACCTGCCCGGCATATGACCTGTTGTATAGCGCCGTGCTGATTGATGATGAGGACCGACCCTTCGATCGTCTGGCATGCCAGGGCCATGCGACTCGCACCGGAAGCCCCCAAATGCCGGCCCATGCGAATACTGCAACGTTCCCCGTCGGGCCGTCCGGTGCCGACGACTACTTTGGAGGAACGTTCAAGTACGTTGTAGGGGTGCCCGAGCCGTCCACGCTCGTGCTCCTCTCCACCCTGGGCCTGTTGGTGATCTGCAGGCGACGTTGAGTTGCAGTATCCATCGGTAACTCACCAACCGCCAGGACGAAAACACCGCCGACGGGAACACCGCGTACCCGTCGGCAACTCGGCAGTTACGAAAGCCGTTCCTGGGCAATGCCGATTTCGCCGGTGCAGGACCCCGCGATTCCACACCGGCGCGCACCTCGGCGAAGAGTCGCCTCGTCGAACCACGGCTACGTCTTTTGGGTGACATGATACAGTCCCTCCAAAATACGTCGTCGCGCGCATTATATAATGGGGGACTTGTAGACAGGCTGTATTCTCGGGAAGCCGACATCGTGACGACCGATTCACCCAGATGCGAGGAGTACGTGCGGCTGTGGGCCACGCATGCGCAGAGGATCTATTCATACATTCTCTCGATGCTGGTCAATCGCGCGGACGCGGACGACGTCTTTCAGGAAGTCAGCATGATTATCTGGAACAAGTTCGAGCAATTCGAATCGGGCACCAACTTCCGTGCGTGGGCCTACCGCGTCTCGCTGAATAAGGTGCGCGAGTTTCAACGGACGCGACGGAATGAGCCTGTCTTCTGTGACAATGCGTTGTTGGAGGTGGTGGATCGGCTGACAACGCAACGTTCCGACGTCCTGGACACCCAGTACCGACTATTGACCCATTGCCTTCACAAGTTGTGTTCACGCGACCGCGATTTGATTGAGCGACTCTATCGCGTGGGAGCAACCCCCAAAAGCGTAAGTGAACAGGTCGGTCGAAGCATTGCCGGTGTTTACAAGGCACTGGGACGAATCCACGACGCCCTCTTGGATTGCGTGCGTCGTTCAGCGGTCAAGGAGGAATGTTCGTGAGCAGCCCATTGTCGTCCAGCGAAATCGCCGAAATTCGTCGTTTGCTTCAGTTGCTCGGTAACGGGCGGATTGACCGCGACGAGAAAGCGAAGCTTCAACGGTGGGTATGCGAGAATGAGGAGGCCGCTTGGCTTTACGTTCAGTATATGAACTTGTGCGCCGGCCTGTGCTGGGACATGGCCCGCGAGTCGGAGCCGCCTCAGGCCGGTGGACGGGAGCCGGAAACGAGCACCTCGCCGGTTCTCGGGTTTCTCGGCGAGTGTTGGGACCAGGGCGTAGCGTTCCTGTTGCGTCCCCATGTCTTCTCACTGGTTCTGGCAATCGGATTGCCCGCGATGATGTGTCTGATGCTTGTGGTCACCCTGGTAAACCGGACACCGCCGGAATGGCGAGGACCCGTCGCCGTCATCACTCGCCTCAGCGACTGCATCGGTGAACTGGGAGACAATCGCGTTCCATTGGTCGCGGGAACGCCTCTATTCGAGGGGCAGCGACTCACCGTCCAAAAGGGGCTTGTCGAAATGAAGTTCGTGGGTGGCGCGAGCGCCATTCTGGAGGCACCGACCACGCTTGAGGTGCGAGACCGCAACAGTGCGTATCTTCATGCGGGACGGCTCAGTGCGAACGTCCCCCCGGCGGCATCCGGATTCACCGTCACGACGCCCTTGGTGATCGTGACGGACCTCGGAACAGAATTTGGCATCCGCGTCGACCCG